>JBGSYE010000472.1:0-2481 GCA_041751075.1 Chthoniobacteraceae bacterium | reverse complement strand
GCGGTCATCAAGGATTTTGAAACGTGGGTGAAGATGGGCGCGCCCGATCCGCGCGATGGCGCGGCGAAACTCGTGAAGAAGTACGACGACGCGGAAGCACGGAAGTGGTGGTCGTTTCAGACGCTCAAAAAATCCGCAGTGCCGGCACCCAAGAATGCCGCGTGGGCGAAGTCGGACCTCGACAGATTCCTCCTCGCTGGACTCGAGGCTAAAGGACTTCAACCGGTGGCGGACGCAGATCGTGCCACGCTCATGCGACGTGCGTATTTCGATCTCATCGGACTGCCGCCGACTCCGAAGGAACTCGACGCCTTCCTCCAGGACACTGCGCCGGACGCGTTTGAAAAGGTCGTCGATCGCCTGCTCGCGATGCCGCAATTCGGTGAGCGCTGGGGCCGGCACTGGCTCGATGTCGCGCGTTATGCGGAATCGACCGGCAAGGACGTGAACATCGCCTTCCCGCATGCCTGGCGGTATCGCGACTACGTCATCGGCGCGTTCAACGCGGACATGCCTTACGATCAATTCATCCGCGAGCAGATCGCCGGCGATCAACTGCCGGCGCGGGACGCGAAGGACAAGGCGGGGAAGCTTGTCGCCACTGGCTTCCTCGCGATCGGCCCGAAGAGCTTGAACGAACGGAATCCGAGACAGCTCGCGATGGATGTCGCGGATGAGCAGATCGACACGATGTCGCAGGCGATCCTCGGCCTCACGATTTCATGCGCCCGCTGCCACGATCATAAGTTCGACCCCATCCCGCAGCGCGACTACTACGCCATGGCCGGCATCTTCCTCTCGACCGAAACGCGCTACGGCACCATCCCCGGCATCCAGAATGCCAATCCTGCGACCTTGATCGAATTACCGGCCGGCGCTGGACTCCCGACGGTGCAGGGAACGCTTTCGGCCGATCAGCGGGCGCAGCTCGACCGCGACCTCGCCGATGCGAAGAAGCAGCGCGAGGACATGGTCGCTCAGGCAATGCAGGCACGGGTCGCCGAGCAAAGCGGGAAGACGGATGCCGGCAATCCCGCGCTGCGGTTCGTGCAAGTCCAGGCCGCCATCGGACGCACGGCTTTGCTCGAGTCGGAGTTGAATTCATACGACGCACAGGGTCAGCCGAAGGCTTTCGCCATGGGCGTGGTGGACAAGCCGAACCGCGAGGCCGCGTTCCGGCAGTTCAGCGGACTCCGCCGCGGCGGGATGCAGGATATGCGCACGGCGATGGCCGATCGGTTGAGATCAGGCCAGCCATTTCGCAGGCCGTCGGGATTTGAGACGATCGGCGACAGCCCGCTCTTTGCCCGCGGCGAAGTGGAGAAGCCCGCCGACCGCGTGCCGCGCGGCTTTCCGACCGCGCTCACGCATTCCACCCCGCCGTCGATTTCCTCCACGAGCAGCGGCCGCCGCGAACTCGCCGAGTGGCTCACCTCTCCGCAGAATCCCCTGACCTCCCGCGTGATGGTGAACCGCGTGTGGCACTGGCTCTTCGGGCAGGGTCTCGTCGAGAGCGTGGATAACTTCGGCACCACGGGACAGAAGCCGAGCAATCAAGCGCTCCTCGATTATCTCGCCGCCGAATTCATCGGCGACGGATGGTCGGTGAAGAGGCTCGTGAAGGACATCGTGCTGAGCCGGGCCTACCAGCTCAGCTCCGCATACGACGCGAAGTGCTTCACCGCCGATCCTGGGAACACGCTCGTCTGGCGCATGAGCCAACGCCGGCTCGATGCGGAGTGCGTGCGCGATGCGATGCTCGCCGTGAGCGGTCAACTCGAACTGACGAAGCCTGTCGGTTCGATCATCGCCTCGGCTGGCGACGGCCCGATCGGCGGTCCTCGCGGAGCGCGTGGGGTGAGTGAGGCGGCGATCCTTCACGCGTCGGACAAAGTGCGCAGCGTCTTTCTGCCGATCGCCCGCGATCTGGTGCCCGATGCGCTGGCCGTGTTCGACTTCTCGGAAACGAGCCTCGTCACCGGCGCGCGGGAAACGACCAACGTGCCGTCACAAGCGCTCTTCCTGCTCAATAGTACGTTCGTGTCCATGCAGGCGCAGGGTCTCGCGGATCGTGTGCTCGCGAGCTATCCCGGCGGACCGAATGGCGGCGTGAGCGCGAATCTCGATCAGCGGCTCGCGTATGCTTACCGGCTCGTCTTTGCCCGCGGGCCGGATGCCGTCGAACGCAAGGCCGCCGCGGATTTCTTCAGCAGATTTCCGTCGAACTGGAGGAAGGGGGACACCGCACCCCTCGGCATGCGCGATGCCGACGATGTGAAAGCCGCCTGGACCAGCTTCAGCCGCGCCCTCTTTGCCAGCGCCGAATTCCGTTACGTCAACTAACCATGAACGCCGATCACACCTGCAACTCCATCACGCCGCTCTTCACCCGGCGCGACATCCTCCGCAATATCTCGTGCGGGTTCGGTTACCTCGCCTTTGCGGGACTCGCCGCGCGCGCCGCGACCAGCGCCGCCACGG
>JBGSYE010000471.1:0-4934 GCA_041751075.1 Chthoniobacteraceae bacterium | reverse complement strand
CTACCCGACCACCGATCTCGTGACCGGGCCGGACATCATTTTCTTCTGGGTAGCGCGCATGATCATGGCCGGTTTCGAGTGGAAGGGTGAGTTGCCGTTTCGGAACGTCTATTTCACCGGCATCATCCGCGACAAGCAGGGGCGCAAGATGTCGAAGTCGCTCGGCAATTCGCCCGACCCGCTCGATCTCATCGCGAAGTACGGCGCGGACGCCCTGCGCTTCGGCGTGATGCGCAGCGCGCCGCTCGGCGCCGACGTGATGTATGACGAGAAAAACGTGGAACTCGGCCGGAACTTCTGCACGAAGCTCTGGAACGCCGCGCGCTTCCGCCAGATGCAGGGCGGCGAGACCGAAGGCGAGATCGCGCCGAAGCTCCTCTCCAGCGACGACAAATGGATTCTGCTCCGCCTCGACGCCGCGATCCGCGAGATCTCGACCGCGCTCGACGGCTACCTCTTCAGCGACGCCGCACAGACGATCCACCGCTTCTTCTGGAGCGAGTATTGCGACTGGTATCTCGAAGCCGCGAAAGCCGCGCTGACGGGCGAAGACGCTGCGCGCAAAGCGAACACCCTGGCCGTCATCGACTTCGTACTCGGCCACACCCTGCGGCTCATGCACCCATTCCTGCCTTTCATCACGGAGGAACTCTGGGCCGGACTCGGATTCCACGACGATCTCCCCGCCGACCAGGGAGGTCGCACGATCATGCTCGCGCACTGGCCCGCGCCACTCGACGACGACTTCCGCGCGCACTATGGGCTCACCGAAAGCGACGAACGCTTTGCCGATGCGAAGTACGCCGTGGTCGATCACGGCCGCGCGCTGCGCCGCGACTTCCATATCGCGAGCAACAAACGCGTCCGCTTCGTCTTCCGCCCGACCGCACCACTGCCCGACGGCGAAGCCGCCGTACTCAAGCTCCTGCTCAATGCCGAGGCGCTCGACGTGGTGAGCAGCGCCTGGCAGGCGCCGAAAGGCACGCCCACCGCGCTGACCCCGCTCGGGGAATTGCTCCTTCCGCTCGAGGGCCTCGTGGATGCCGCCGCCGAGCGCCAGCGGCTCGGCAAGGAGATCGCCAAAGTGGAGGACGAACTCGGCAAAGTGCGCGCCAAGCTGGAGAATCCGAGCTTTGCCGGGAAAGTGCCCGCCAGCGTGCTCGAGGAGCATCGCCAGCGCGACCTCGCCTGGAGCGAGAAGCTCGCCCAACTCCAGCGCATGCTCGACGCGCTGAGCTGAGATCGTAGCGGCGGTCCCAGACCGCCCGCTACAAACGGATCTGCGGGCGCTCTCGCGGTGGACGCAGCGGGGTCTTCCCTCCCGCGCGCCGGCGGAGCTCGTCGAAGACCGTATCCAGCCCATCCACCTTCATCTGGTGGACGATGCGCAGCAGTTCCCCGAGCCGGCCTTGCGGGAAACAATTCTTCCTCGCAAACCACGCGAGATATTCGACCGGCAAATCGTAAAGCGGCACACCGCGCGGTGGAAAATGCTGGGGACCGAACTTGCCGAATGGCATCCGAGTCCCGGCGATGTCCGCGAGATCGGCGGCCATCCAATCCCGCAGGCGCTCCTCGTCCATCGGTTCAGTGCGCCAGACCCGCCGGCAGAAGCGGGCGCACCTTCAGGCCGCGCAGCGCGATCTCATCGCCATCATCGAGGATCACCAGCGCGGTCTTGAACTTGTACATCCCGTAGCCGGGCGGCAGTTTGATCACGGCCTTCTTGATCGCCTCCTGCAGCGGTCGGCTGGCGAGATCGTACTCGAGGATTTTCACGCCATTCAGCCAGTGCTCGATGTGCGCGCCCTGCACACGGATTTTTCCGGCGTTCCACTTCCCTGGCTCGTTCAGCACCTTCTTCGTCTCGTCGGGCGGCAGCACGCCGTAGAGCGCGCCGGTGCGCTTGATCGGGCCGCCCTTGAGCCCATCGGGATGATGCACGTCGTCGATGAGCTGATACTCGCAGCCCGAGACCCGCGCGCCGCCGATGCCGCCGCGCGCGAAGTACATGATGCCGGAATTCGTCGAAACCCCGAGCTTCCACTGAAAGGCGAACTCGAAGTCGCCCCAATTTTCCGCCGTGATGAGATCGCCGCCGGTGACTTCGCCCATCTCGTTGATCTCCTTGGTCAGCTTGAGCGCGCCGTGCTCGATCTTCCAGCCGGCCTTGAGGAATTCACGATTCTTCAGTCCCCGCCAGCCCGGCACAGACTTCCCGTCGAAGAGCAGCCGCCAGCCCTCGGCGATCTCCTGCTGGGAGAGCGTATTGGCGGCCGCGGTCGCAGCGATCTCGGCTTGAAGCTGCGCGGCCTCTTCCGTCTCGCGATCGTTCTTCGGGGCAAAGGTCTGCGCGTGGATGACTGCGGGAAAGGTGCAAGCCAGGATGAACAGGCGGAGATACGAAAGTCGGTTCATGTCTTGAAACGTGGGCCGGGACGCTACCGAGCGAGCACGAAGTTGCCAGCGGGAAGTACCGCGGGCCCGGCTCGGCCCTCATCATCGTCATCGTCATCTCCAGTGGGAGTGATGATGAGGATGAAGATGAAGATGATGAGGTTCTCCACTGCGCACTTTTCTTCGCCGCGGATTTCGCCGATCACTCCCGCGCCCATGTCCTCCACCCCCATCACCATCTATCGTGCCCCCGAAGGCCTCGTCGCCCTGCGCGGCGACGAATACTTCCGACTCCCCGAGCCCGACCTCGACCGCCTCTTCACGGAAGCCGAGCCCGCCGTCTGGCTGGCCGCCCAGCTCCAGCGCGCCGCCCCCGACGTGCGGCCAGCGCAGTTGCTCGCGCCGATCCAGAGTCAGGAAGTGTGGGCGGCGGGAGTCACGTATCTGCGCTCGCGCGATGCGCGGATGGATGAATCGAAGGACGCCGGCGGCGGCACCTTTTACGACCGCGTGTATGTCGCGGATCGGCCGGAGATTTTCTTCAAGGCGACGCCGCATCGCGTAGTGGCGCCGGGCGCGAGCATGCGGCTGCGCAGCGATGCAAAGTGGAACGTCCCCGAGCCCGAGCTGGCGCTGGCCATCAACACCCGCGGCGCCATCTTCGGCTACACCATCGGCAACGATCTCAGCTCCCGCGACATCGAGGGCGAGAATCCGCTCTACCTCCCGCAGGCCAAGGTCTGGAGCCAGTGCTGCGCGCTCGGGCCGGGCCTCGTGGTGTGCGATCCCCTGCCGCGCGAGACCGCCATCGAGCTCACCATCATTCGCGGCGAGGAGACCGCCTTTGAGGGCCACACCTCCCTCTCGCAAATGAAACGCACGCTCCCCGAACTCGCCGAGTGGCTCATGCGCGACAACTCCTTCCCCGCCGGCTGCTACCTCCTCACGGGCACCGGCACCGTGCCGGGGAACGACTTCACGCTGCGCAGCGGCGACGAGATGCACATCGCCATCGCCGGCCTCGGCAAGCTGGTGAATACCGTCGCATAAGCGGCCTGCGCGCGCGTCGCCGGTGGAAAAATGCCATCTATCAGACCAATGTTGCGCGTGATTCCCTCGGCCTTCCTCCGTCCCATCAGTCCTATGCATCCCATCCGCCCCATGACTCCACTCCCCATCGCCATCGTGAGCCTGGCCCTCGCCGCGGCCGCCATCTCCCAAGCGGCCGCACCGGCAAAGCCCAATCGCACCGCCAACCGAGGTCCCGAAGAAGTGGAGCTGAAATACGAACTCCCCCCCCCGCCGGTGCTCACACCCGCGGAGGCGCTCGCCGCGATGAAAGTCGCGCCGGGATTCAAAGTCGAACTCGTCGCCTCCGAGCCGATGATCGAAGCCCCGGTCGCGATCAGCTTCGACGACCAGGGCCGGCTCTACGTCTGCGAGATGCGCGGCTACATGCACGATGTCGAGGCGAAGGGCGAGGATCAGCCCATCGGTCGCATCTCGCGGCTCGAGGACACCGATGGCGACGGGCGCATGGACAAGGCCACGGTCTTTGCCGACGGGCTCGTGATGCCGCGCGCGGTGATGGCGCTCGGCGACGGCGCGCTCATCGGCGTGCCGCCAAATCTCACCTGGTATCGCGACACCGACGGCGATGGCGTGGCCGAGAAACAGGAGCCCGTGAGCTCCGACTTCGGCAATCCCGACGGCCAGCCGGAGCACATGGCCAATGGGCCGCTGTGGGCGATGGACAACTGGATCTGGGTCTCAAACTCCGCGCTGCGCTTCCGCTTCCAGGGCGGAAAATTCCTCACCGACAACGCGCCCGGAACCCGCGGCCAGTGGGGGCTCACGCAGGACGATTTCGGCCGCCTCTTTTTCAACTACAATAGCGACCTCCTCCGCGCCGATCTCGTCTCCGGCAGCTTCTACGCGCGCAATCCCAATCTCGCCGCGCGCACCGCGCTCAATCACAAGGTGCTGCTCGATCAGGCGACCTGGCCCAGCCGACCCACGCCCGGCGTGAATCGCGGCTACCAGGACGCCCAGCTCCGTCCCGACGGCACGCTCGCCACCGCCACTGCGACCTGCGGCGCGACGATCTACCGCGGCGACCTTTTCCCCGCGGAGTTTCGCGACAATGCTTTCATCCCCGAACCCGCGGGCTTGCTCGTGAAGCGCGTCATCCTCAGCGAGGACGCCGGCGTGGTCTCGGCAAAGAATGCGTATGAAGGCACCGAGTTCCTCACTTCGACGGACGAGCGCTTCCGGCCGGTGAATTCCGCGACCGGCCCCGACGGCGCGCTTTACATCGTCGATATGGCGCGCGGCGTCATCCAGCATCGCTTCTTCCTCACCCACTACCTCATCGCGAATATCAAGGATCGGAAACTCGAATCGCCGACCGACCTCGGACGCATCTATCGCATCGTGCCCGAGGACGCGAAGCCCGCGACGGTGAAGCTCCCGCGCGAATCCGCCGCGATCGTCCCGCTGCTCGCCCATGCGAATGGCGCCGTGCGCGACGCCGCCCA
>JBGSYE010000470.1:0-3717 GCA_041751075.1 Chthoniobacteraceae bacterium | reverse complement strand
GGCCGCGGGATCGGCCCAGGCGCCGGCGTCGTCCGGGCCGCGATGGACGATGCGGTCGGCCATGCGCACGACGATCGCCTCCATCTCCGCGGTGGAGGTGATGGACGAGGGCTCAAAGAATCCGGCGAATCCGCACATGGTTTAGAAAGGGATGCGCGACCCGCGCAGGAGGTATGTTCGTTTCATCGTTTGCGCTGCTTCCCCAGCCACTCCTCGGTGCGCGCACGCACATGGGCGTAGAGCGCCTGGCGCCGCGGCGTCAGGATTTCCTGCGAGTACTCGCGCGCCTTGGCGAGATTGCGCGCCGAAGCGCGGGCCATCCGCGCGGGGTCGCCGAGCATTTCGCGGATCTTTGCGGCGAGCGCGGGTGCGTCGTCCGTCGGGACGAGATCCTCGGCTGGCAGCAGCTCCGGGATGCCGCCGACGGTCGAGCCGATCGCGGGCAACCCGCGCGCCATCGCTTCGATCATTGCGCGCGGCAGCCCTTCCTGGCGCGAAGGCATGGTGAAGAGATCGGCGCGATCGAGTTCCGAGCGCACCGCGCCGGATTGCGAAAGATTGCCGGTGAAACGCACCACTCCGTTGAGGCCGAGTTCCACGGCGCGCGCTTCGAGTTCCTGCCGATGCTGGCCGCCTCCGACGATGGTGAGCTCGACGGCGAGCCCGCCGCGCACCACTTCCGCCACTGCCTCGATGAGGACATCGGGCGCCTTGTAGAGCTGCGCGAGCGTGCCGACGAGGAGCAGCCGTGCCGGACTCGGAAGCGGCGCAGTCCGCGGCGCGTCCGCAAATGCGGAGCCCGGCAGATCGATGCTCGAGTAGTGCGTGGCAAAGGCGCCAGGCCCTGGCGGATAGCGACGCTGGAGCGCGTGCTCGGTGACGTAGGCCGCGCCACAGGCTCCCGCGCACTGCGCCCGCAGGGCGCGCGCAAAGCTCCAGCGAAAGAACCGCCGCAACGGATGGCGCACCGCCTTGGATCCGAAGACGTCGTAGGGATCGGTCACCACTTCGATGCCGTATGGCCGGCCGGTGCGCTCCAGTTCCGGCATGAGACAGTCGCCCATGACCGCCGGCGCCCGCAGCATCACTGCGTCGCCATTTCGGATCGCCCCGCGAGCCGCAGCGACAATCGCCCGCCTGCGGAGCAGATACTGGCGCGGACCCGTGAAATCCGGCACGGAGATGAATTCGACGCCTTCGCCATTGGCCGGCTGCTCCCCTGCGGGCGCCTCCGGAATGTCGCGCACCCGGGCGATGAGGCGCACCCTTTCAAAGGCCGGACGGTACCGCAACCAGAAGGAATGCGTGAGCGGGCCATGCGCCCAGATCGCACCGTCTGGGGAACGGTCGAAGTGATGATCGCAACTGACGACGACGTTCATACGAGGACTGGCTGCGTCGCAGGTAGCTCAAGCCGTGCCGGGACACCGCTCCCGCGGCTCGGAATGCGGCGCGACCCGACAAAGACGACGGCCAGCGGCATCATCCCGTCCTTGATGAAATTGAAGAGCAGATTATCCGAATCCGACTGGATGATGCTGAAGCACCACATCACCAGGAAGGGGTGGATGAGGAGCCGGGTATCGCCGGGCTTCAGCACCCGGAGCAGGCGTTGCAAGCGGCCCACGACGATCCCAAAAAGCAGATACGCAAACGGAATCGGCCACGGGCCAAAATTCAACATCGTCTCCCCGGCGATCCCATAGACCTTGGAGGAATACCACTGGCCGCGGTCGTAGGTGCCGGCGCCGAAAAAGGCATCCGTGCCTTCCCGGGTCTTGATCGGCGGGCGCTCCGGCCAGATCGAACGCGGGATGAGCAGGGCAAAAGTGCCGACGTAAGTGCGCCCCCAGGCGAGCTGGTAATCGGATTGCGCACGCGTGATGCGGTAGAGGAGAAAGGCCTGCACATCGGAGCGGCCGAGATCGCCGAGGAGCATCGAGTGCCAGCCGCGCTGGGTCTTCTCCTCGAGCGTCCCATCCTCCATCGCCGCAAAAACATCCTTCCCCAGGCCTTTGTAGAAGCCGTACAGGTACATGAAGGTGACCAGGAAGCAGAGCCCGAACGCCACAAACTTCCGGCTCAGCGGCCGCACCCACACATGGACGATTCCCGCCGCCCAAAAGAGCGCCCACACGATGCTCGCGCGGCTGCCTCGGAAGCCGCCGAAGATCATCTTCAAAAGAAAAAACGCGATGAACACCGCCAGGATGACGCCGGTGAGGCGCAGGTACTTTTTCCGCTCCGTGGCGACCGCGTAGAAGATGATCGCGAGAATCGGAAAACTCTCCGAGACCATGAACACGATGCCCATGCCGGCATCCACCGAGTCTGCCTCGGGCACGCCGACATCCGCGGAGACGGCTTCGATGTAGCCGAGGATGCCGCCGTGCGATGCGTAGAACCACATCTGGATCGAGCCGCTGATCAGCAGACCCACCGCGCACGCCCAGAGCAGTGCCCGGCGATCGCACTGCCAGCGGACACGCGGCGGCGCATCGCCTCCCCATCCCGAGGCCCGGCGGCAGCCGATCCGGTAGAGGCCGATGCCCGCCGCATTGAAGAGCGCCATGTAGCCGAGCCAGTCGCGCCATTCCACGGGCTGCTCGAGGTAGCTCTCGAGGTAGCTGTCCCACGCCACATGCAGGAGCGGCGCGAGAAAAAAGAAGTGAACTCCGAACAGTCCCAGGATGCCGACAGGGTCGAACATCGTCAGCCGCCCGCTCAAATAATCCACCGCATCCGTGCCGATGAGGATGCCGCAGACGAGCACGGGCAGGATGAACCAATGCACCAGGGCTTCATGCGTCAGCGCGAGCCAGGCGGCGATGACCAGGCAGCCCACGGCGGAGAAGAGCAGGTTCGAGATCCGCGGCGGCGCGATGGAATGTGGGTCGGCGGTCACGGGGCTCATTCAAAATCACATTTGCGATGAGACTCGACGGGCCGTGGCATAGACATTCTGCAGGTCCGCCGCGGAGTGCCGGATATTGAAAGGGCTCGTTTCCATCGCCGCGAGCGCCTCCGCGCGGGGCATCCGCTCCCGTCCACGGCCCGCGAGGATCGTCTCCGCCCATTGCGCCGGGGGCGTGGCGAGCTGGAGGCGCGTGATGAGCGGCGGGAGCGCGTCGGCCTCCACGGAGATGGTATCGGCGATGACGCAGGGCAACCCAGCGCTCTGCGCCTCGAGCAGAGCGAGCGCGAGCCCTTCGCAGAGCGACGGCATGACGAAGACATCGACCGCACTTTTCAAAACGCGCGGAACATCACTGCGCAGGCCCGCAAAGATCACACGCTCGGCGATCGCGAGTTCCGCAGCGCGGCGCTCCACCGCAGGACGCAGCGATCCCGCGCCGATCAGCAGCAGGCGGGTGCGGGGCTCGCGCCCTATCAGCTCGCGCGCGATCTCGAGGAGGAAGAGATGATTCTTCTGCTCATCGAAGCGGCCGGTGTGGCCGACGACGAAGGCCTCCGCGGGCAGGCCGAGTCCCGCGCGAATCGCCGGATCGGGCGCGGCGTGAAAGGGCTTCATGTCGATGCCGTAGTAGAGCACGCGGAAGCGCGGATCTTCCGCCCAGCCTGCGGGGAAGAGCGCATCGGCCGCGAGCCGGCTGGCGGCGAGCCCGTGCGTCGCGTTGCGCCGTATGAGGCCGCGCATGGTCTGGATGTACATGCGGCGGGCGAGTCCGGGCGCGCTGTCCTCGGGCATCGTATCCA
>JBGSYE010000469.1:0-4026 GCA_041751075.1 Chthoniobacteraceae bacterium | reverse complement strand
GACCCCGCCGCGCTGGAGCCAGGAGGCCGGAGCCGTCGCGGGAAAGTCGTCCCCGGAACGGAGGGGGAACGCGCCGAGGCCGGCGGGAAGCGGGTCAGTCCGGCCGTCGTCGGGAATCCGCAGGGTGCGCTGAAAGGCGATGGTCAGGGCCGGGAACGAGGCGTCGTGCCATCCGGCGGCGCGCAGAGCCGCGGTGCGCAGGGCGGCCTCGATCTCGCTCGCCGTCAAGGTGAGCACCCGGAGAGCGGGCGTCTGAACCTTTGGAACACGGGCTTCCCAGCCCGTGCGGCGAGCGGGCATCCTGCCCGCAGGGCCTTTCGCGGCGGGCGGGTTGCCCACCGGTCGCACAGCCAGGATGGCTGTGTTCCAAGGATGTGCCCGATCTGCCGCTCGACGTGGGCGCGGAGTTGCCGGGCGATTTCCGGGAAGGTGAACGCGAGGCGGTCGTCCTCGAGTGTGATCATGGGCGAATGGGTCGGAAGGGATCACCAGTGGCCATCGCGAATCTTTCGGGAGACTTCGGAGACGCGTTTGGCGGACAGGCCGCGCACGGTGCGCAGGAGTTCCGCGACCACGGTGGGACGTTCGCGGATGATGGCGAGCAGATCGCTGGAAACCTTCCCGGCCAGTGCCAGCAGCGCATCGGGGTTTTCGCCCAGTTCCTCGGCCAGCCGGCGGATGTTCCCTTCTCCCGGAGGCGGCTGCTCCCCGCGCTCGATCTTGCTCAGGTAGCTCGGTTCGAGGCCGACGCGCCCGGCGACCTGGCGAAGAGAAAACGCCGGATCGTTCTCCGCCTTCGCCGTCCGTCTGGCCCGCAAGGTTTCACCGAAAGAAAGGGCGTCGCTCATGGTGTGTATCCGATACTACACACCCCCCCCCAGCGGTCAAGCGATCGAAGTCCGCTCAGCCGAGAATCCAATCATCTCCAGCGGTTCCATTTGGCCCGGCGCCATCAGAGGAGCCGGACGGTGCCCACGGGGGGGATGATTTTCAGCGATTTCAGCTCATGCGCGTCGCCGCCGACCTTCGAGTTTCCACCGGCCAGCCATCCCACGATTCCCAGCGCTCCGAACTCTACGACGACTGCCGACGCCGGGGCTGGACGGAGGTCCGCTGGTTCGCCGGGACGGCGTCGGGGGCCAAGAGTGACCGCGACGGGCTGGCCGTCCTCATGGACCAAGTGCGTCGGGGCAAGGTGGACGTGGTGGGCACGTTCAAGCGGGATCGCCTCGCTTCCACCAATGCAAACTCATGGACGGGGCGGGCGCTCGGGACGGCGGGGCGGCGAGCGGAGGAATGCGCCGGGGAAGCGGTTGCCGCGTCCGGGTGTGATGGAAAGTGCGTCCAGCGAGTCAGGCCTTCGGCCCGCAAACGCGGCCCCACTTTCAATCACCCCCTCACCATTCCGCCCGCCTTCGCTCCCCTTGCCGCGCTCCGGTGCGGCTGCTAGCGTCGCCCGACTTCTCCATGGCCGACGCCCCCCCATCCATCATCCAGGAATGCACGAAATGCGGCGCGCTGGTCGATACCACGGCTGAGGAACCGCTGGCGCTCATCCACTGCCCCACCTGCGGCGCGGCGGCGCGGGTGCGGCGGGTGTTCGATCACTTTGAAATCCAGGAAGTCCTCGGCGCCGGCGGCATGGGCGCGGTCTATCGGGCGCTCGATACGAAGTTGAATCGCCCGGTGGCGCTGAAGGTTCTCCGCCACGAGCACATGGATAGCGCGGACTTGATCGACAGCCTGACGAAGGAGGCCGCGATCACGGCGTCGATCAATCATCCGCATGTGGTGAAGGTCTATACCACCGGGACGGCGTTCGGCGTTTTCTACATCGCGATGGAGCTGGTGGACAAAGGTTCGCTCGACGATCTGATGGGGCTGCAGGGCAAGGTGGCCGAAATCCAGGTGCTGGAAGTGGGCATCCAAATCGCGCAGGGCCTCGAGGCGGCGCTGCGGCGCGGGTTGATCCATCGCGACGTGAAGCCGGGCAACATTCTCTTCGCGGATGCGCACACGGCGAAGATCACGGACTTCGGCCTCGCGGTGCTGCAGGAGCATGTGGGGCAGGAGTCCGGCGAGATTTGGGGCACGCCTTATTACGTCGCGCCGGAGAAGCTCGAGACGCCGCCGAAGGAGGACTTCCGCAGCGATCTCTATTCGCTCGGCGCCACGCTCTTTCACGCGCTGGCCGGCCGGCCGCCGTTCGAGGCGGAGACGGCGTCGATGGTGGCGCTGAAGCACCTGAAGAGTCAGGTCGTGAGCCTCCAGTCCTTCGCGCCGGAAATCTCCAGCGCGACGACTTACGTCATCAACAAGGCGCTCAGTAAGGATCCGCAGCAGCGCTACGAGAGCTATCAGGAATTCAGCAAGAGCCTGCAATACGCGCACGATGAATTGACCGAAGCGGCGCGGCATCCGCAGAAGAAACGCCGCGTGGTGGTCGGCGATGAAAACGAGGAGGCGATGAGCTGGGTGACCTTTGCCATGGTCGCGCTCATCGTCCTGGGCGGCGTGCTCACCTTTACGTTTCGGGAGAAAATTTTTGGCAAAACGCCCGACGCGACACCGCCCCCGGCGGTCCGGACCGAGGAGAAACCTCCCTCGGGCATCGACACGGATTTTGCCGCCGCGCGCCGTCTGCTCATCGAAGGAAAATACCCGGAAGCAGCGGTGGCGCTGCGCACGCTCGATGAAAAAGGCGGCGCGCCGCAGCCGACGCAAAACTGGATCACGCTCACGGGCGCGCTGGCGTATTTTCTCATCGGCCAACCGGACGAGGCGCGCGCGGAACTCCGCAAGATCGAAGGGCGCGGAACCTTTTCGGACGACCCGCTCGAGAAACCGCTCTCGAAGTTCTTCACCGATCTCGCGCGGCTCGCGGCCGCGGCTGATCCGCCGCGCGTGGACATCGCCGCCGCTTACGATCTGGCGAGCTATCAATCCTTCGCGCTGCTGCTCGTGGCCGCGAAAGACTGGGACTTGGGCGCCTTTGACGACGCTGGCCCGCTCTTCTTCGAGTTTCGCAAAGCGACGCCGCCGGAGCACTACGCCTGGATCAGCCAGCTCAAGCCGATCGCGAACGCCTACATCGCGGATTACAACGCGTATCTCCCGGCCGCGGAATCCGCCCGCGCCGCCGACACGCCGGAGAAACAGGCGGCCGCGCTCGAAGCATTGCGCACCGCGCGCCCGCAGATCAAGCAACGCCACCGGATGATGGAGTTCTTCGACCGCGAAGAGGGCCGGCTGGAAAAGCTGCTGCGCCGGCAGCAGGAAAAGCAGACGCAGATGAGGAAGGCGGAGGAAGCAGCCGACGCGAAGGCGCTCACGGAAATGAAGACCCGGCTGAAGGCTTACCTCCAGCAACACAAATTTGCCGAGGCCAGCGGCATCGTGACGGCGACCGCCGTGCAGAGCGAGAAGAGCAAGTCCGAGCGGGAGATGTGGGCGGCCTACACCGCCGGACTCGCGCGCTTCAAGTCCACCCTCATCAACGACATCAACACGAAAGGCTACGCGAAGCCCGTGGCGCGCAAGAACGGCTCCACGCTGCCCTCCGGCGAACTGCACGCCAGCGAAGCGGGGGTGAAGCTCGTCTCGAAATTTGGCGACATCTCCGCCCCTTGGGCCGACCTCGACCCGAACAGCATCGTCGCCATGGCGGGCGCCTTCCTGCCGGCCCCGACGACCCCCGAGCGGCAATGGAATCTCGGGCTGTTTTACCTCCTCGCGGGCGCGAAATCGAATGGCCTCACCCTGCTGCAGCGAGCCGCCGATTCGCAGCCGGCGTATCAGGAGCAACTCCCCCGCTTTCAACAGGAGTTCGGGGCACCGTAGCGCGGCGGCAAAAGCTGCCGCCGCAGCCCGTCCCGGTTTCCGGGTGTTTCTTTTAGCCCGCATCGATCACCGTCCAGAGTGACCGCCGGACGGGCTGGGCGCGGTGGCCGCGCAGCGTATTCCGCGACTTTAGTCGGCGCACCGCTCGTCAACCTTGACGCGCCCAGACCGCCGAGAGTTTGGCCG
>JBGSYE010000468.1:0-3089 GCA_041751075.1 Chthoniobacteraceae bacterium | reverse complement strand
GCCGCGCGCCGCACCGAGATGAGATAGCAGGTGCCGGCGGGCCGGCGCACCTGCTCCTCCGGGACGGCGAGCACGAAGGCGCCGCCGCGTAGCAGGTCGATCTCGACGAGATTCACGTCGGTGGCCAGATAGTCGTCCTGCTTGCTTTTGTAGCGGGCGCGCCCGGCGTCCTTGTTGGCCGGGCTCAGCACCTCGATCACCGTCACCAGCCGGCCATCCACGGTGCGAATCTCGATCCAGCGCTCGGTCTCCTCCCGGAGGTGGACGATCTGCGGCTCGGCGACGGCCACGCCGTTCCCTGTCGGCGCGCCCTGCCAGCCCGACGCGCGGTCTTCCTGCCAGGGCTCGGTCACCGCCACATCCGCGCGCCAAGTGTGCGGCGGGGCTTCGTCGATTTCGAGGCGCTCCTCCGGGCGGGAGAGGAGGTCTTCGGGCAGACGCGGAGAAATTTCCTCCCAGATGAAGCTGATGAGCGCCGTATGCACCGCGGGCCAGGACGATTCGAGGAAGGGATTCATTCCCGGAAACGGGTTCTTCGTCGAAGGCATGGGCGCAGCGTAACGCTGCTCGCGGCGAGCGGCAAGACGGCAGGGCGCGCTTGCTCCTGGCGCGCGCGGCTGGTTTCTTCGCAGGAAGATGAGCACCGACGCCGCGCCCCCGATGGTCGAACTCCGCGGCGTCTCGAAACGGTTCGGGAGCTTCACCGCTGTCGCCGATGTGGATTTGCGGATCCGCCCGGCGGAGTTTCTCACGCTGCTCGGACCCAGTGGCTGCGGCAAAACGACGCTGCTGCGCATGATCTCGGGGTTCGAGACTCCGACGGAAGGCGCCGTGCTCCTCGCGGGCGAAGACGTGACCCATGTGCCGCCGTATCGCCGCAATGTGAACCAGGTCTTCCAAAGCTACGCGCTCTTCCCGCATCTCACCGTCGAGGAAAACATCGCCTTCGGTCTCAAGATGAAGAAGACGCCGAAAAGCGAGATCGCCGACCGCGTGCGACGCGGCGTGCAGCTCGTGTCGCTCGGCGGCTTCGAGAAGCGCAAGCCGAATGAACTTTCCGGCGGCCAGCGGCAGCGTGTGGCGCTGGCGCGGGCCATCGTCTGCGAGCCGAAAGTGCTGCTGCTCGACGAACCGCTCTCCGCGCTCGACGCAAAGCTCCGGCATCAGATGCAGATCGAGCTGAAGAATCTCCAGCGCCGGCTCGGCATCACCGTCATCTTCGTCACCGACGATCAGGAGGAAGCGCTGACCATGAGCGACCGCATCGCCGTGATCCACAAAGGCCGCGTCGAGCAACTCGGCGACGTGAACGCGATCTATCACGAACCGCGCACGACCTTTGTGGCGAACTTCATCGGCGAAGCAAACATCCTCCCCGCGACGGTGGTCTCGCGCGGCGGCGAGCAAGTGCGTATCAAGCTCGACGGGAAACTCGACCTCACCATCCGCGACATGAATCTCTCGGCGAATGCGGACACGATCCTCGTCTCAATCCGCCCGGAGAAAATCCACATCGCCAAGCAGCGCCCCGCGGACAAAGCGAACGTCTTCGAGGCCGTGATCGCGGAGGAGATTTTCAAAGGCGCGACCGACGACCTCACCCTGCGCCACGAGAGCGGGCTGGAGCTGACCGCCTGCGCCGCCAACGAGAGCGCCCACGAGGATTCCTTCGGAAAAGGCGACCGCGTGTACTTTTCGCTGCACCCAAACGACGTGGTCATCGTGCAGGGCGAATCGTAGGCAACCCCTCAGGTGCCGGCAGTCGGAAAAATACACCTCGCGAATCTCCGCCGCCCCTGTGGGGGCGGCAGCGGTTCTTTTTGAGGGTGGCTGTTCCGCGCGCGCTCCAGAGCGCGCCGGGAGCCGTCTTGCGTCCATCGGACGCGCCCACTACTTTCCGCGGACCATGCCCGAACAAACCCTCTGGAGCGGCACTTCCTCGCAATGGAAGAACCTCGGCGCGTTCCTGCTCTGCCTGCTCGTCATCCCGATCCCGTGGGCGATCTACCGCTGGCTGCAGGTCAAGACGACACGCTACACGTTGACCACGGAACGCCTGCTGACGAAGAAGGGGATCTTCAACGTGGATACCGACACGCTCGAGCTCTACCGCGTGCATGACCTCGCGGTGACCCAGCCTTTCTTCCAGCGCATGCTCGGGTTGAAGACCGTGCAAATGGTCACGGGCGACACCACTTCGCCGCGCGTAACAATCGACTACATCCCGATGAGCTTGAACCTTCAGGACACCATCCGCGAGCAGGTCGAGGAGTGCCGGATGCGCAAGCGCGTGCGGACGGTGGATGTCGAGGATAGCGACGATATCCACCCTGGCGGCGGAGCGCTGAGTTGAGACTTATGAGCATGATCCATTTTGACAAAGACGAAGCAGGCGGCGGCACTCCCACGCGGGGTGACGTAAAGCTCGAGGATACGTGGGATCTCACGCTGCTCTATGCGACGCCGGAAGACTGGCAGGCGGCCTTTGCGAAGCTCCAGCAGGACTATCCGGCGGTGACGCATTGGAAGGGGCGCGTCGGTGAGTCCGCGGCGAAGTTGCGCGAGGTGCTGGAGTTTGAAAAAGATCTCGGGCTACGCATCGAGCGGCTCGCGCACTACGCGGGGCTGAAGACTTCGGAGGATAGCTCGGACGCCGCGCATCTGGCGCGCGAAGGGCAGCTCGAAAACCTGCTCACGCTCGTCGGCGAATCGCAGTCCTTCGTCGAGCCGGAGATCATGGCGATCGACGACGCGGCATTTGAAATGATGCTTGCCGATCCCGCCCTCGCAGAGTGGATCGCGCCGTTGCGCAAGCGCCGCCGGCTCAAGCCCCACACGCTGAGCACCGCGGAAGAGCGGCTGCTCGCGCTCGGGGGCAGCGCGCTGGGCGGGCATCGCGAGACCTTCTCGCAGCTCACCAATGTGGACATGAAGTTTGGCGTCCTCGAGGATGAAAAGGGCGTCGAGCGGGAACTCACGCAATCGAGTTATTCGTCCTTCATGGTGAAGCGCGATCCGGAGCTGCGAAAGCGCGCCTGGCATCAGTTCTACGCGGAGTTCGACGATCACAAGTTCACCGTGGCATCGAC
>JBGSYE010000467.1:0-5274 GCA_041751075.1 Chthoniobacteraceae bacterium | reverse complement strand
GGATGAAAAGGGCGTCGAGCGGGAACTCACGCAATCGAGTTATTCGTCCTTCATGGTGAAGCGCGATCCGGAGCTGCGAAAGCGCGCCTGGCATCAGTTCTACGCGGAGTTCGACGATCACAAGTTCACCGTGGCATCGACGCTCGCGAGTTCCTTGAAAGCCGATGTCTTCCGCGCCCGTGCGCGCAATCACCCGTCGGCCCGCGAAGGCGCGCTCTTCTACGACGATGTGCCCGTCAGCGTTTACGACAACCTGATCGCCAGCGTCCGCGCGAATCTCGCGCCGCTCTTCCGCTACCTCGAACTCCGCCGACGCGTGCTCGGGCTACGCGAGGTCCACGCCTACGACACATCCGTCCCACTGGTCCCAAACATCGAGACCGACACCCCGTGGGATGAAGCCTGCGACAAGGTGCTCGCCGCGCTCGCCCCGCTCGGCGACGAGTATGTGCGCACCCTCAGTGCGGGCCTGCGTGGCCGCTGGTGCGATCGCTACGAAAACAAAGGCAAACGCAGCGGCGCATTCAGTTCGTCGAGCTACGGCAACCCGCCCTTCATCCTGATGAACTACAAGCGGGACGTCTTCGCCGACGTTTACACGCTCGCCCACGAAGCCGGCCACTCGATGCACACCTGGTATGCGCAGCGCACGCAGCCTTTCCAGACGTACGACTACCCGATCTTCCTCGCGGAGGTCGCCAGCACCTTCAATGAAGAACTGCTCACGCATCATCTGCTCGAACAAACGAGCGACCCGAAGATGCGCGCGTATCTCATCAACCGGCAGATCGACGACATCCGCGGCACCGTCATCCGGCAGACGATGTTTGCGGAGTTTGAAATGCTCACGCACGCCATGGAGGAGGCCGGCGAGCCGCTCACGCTCGACAGCTTCCGCCACATCTACCGCGGCTTGCTCGACACCTACTTCGGCCCTGACTTCTTCATCGACGCCGCACTCGATCTCGAGTGCCTGCGCATCCCGCACTTCTACTCCGCCTTCTACGTGTACAAGTACGCCACCGGCCTGAGCGCCGCGGTGAGCCTCGCCCAGCAGGTCATCGAGACAGGCGACGCGACGCGTTATCTCGGCTTCCTGCGCAGCGGCGGCTCGCACTTCCCCATCCCGACGTTGCAAGCCGCGGGCGTTGATATGTCGAGCCCGGCGCCCGTCGAAGCCACGCTGCGGCTCTTTGCGCGGCGGGTGGAAGAGCTGGAGGGGCTGCTGAAGTGAGGGCGCGCTCCGGGCGCTGGCACGGAGAATGATTGATCGCAGAACCAATGTCCGCAGACTCCGACACCGTGCTCGAAGGCCATGAGAAGCGCCTGCTCGCCGCGCAGGGGTATAGCGAACTCGGGATGCTGGACGAGGCGCTCGAAGAACTCGACGCGCTGCCGCCTAAGGTGCGCAAACATCCCGCGGCGCTAGAGCTCCGCCTGCTCGTGCGGATGCAATCCCGCGACTGGAAAGCCGCGCTCAAGGTGAGCCAGGAGCTCTGCCAGGTCGCGCCGGATCGCGGCGCCGGCTACATCCATAGCGCCTTTTGCCTGCACGAACTCGGCCACACCGAAAAAGCGCGCGAAGTCCTGCTCAATGGCCCCGAGGCCCTGCACAGCGAGCCCACGTATCACTACAATCTCGCCTGCTACGAGTGCCGCCTCGGCAATCTCGACCTCGCCCGCCTGCATCTCGAGAAGAGCTTCGCTCTCGACAAGAAGTTCCGCGACTTCGCCAGGAGCGACCCCGATCTCTTCAAGCTCCGCGCTTGAGCGACGGGTGCGGCAGCGTGAAGCGCCGCCAGTCTCAACTCTCCAGTGCGCGGAGCACCGCGGCGATGTCGCGGAGATCATCGAAGAGAAAATCCGGCGAGTGCCCGGCGAGGTCCGCCCGCGTTTGTTTGCCCGAGGCGATGGCCACGGAGCGGGCGCCGATGGCTTTCGCACAGGCGATGTCGTGCCGGGTGTCGCCGAGGACGAAGATGCGCTCCGGCGGAAACTCGATCCCGTGCCGCTCCCGCGCCCGTCTCTGCGCGACCGGGCCGAGTTCATTGCGGTCGTGGTGATCGTCGGCATACGCGCCGAACTCGAAATAATGCCAGACCCCGAAGTGCGAGAGTTTCAACTCCGCCCCGCGCGCGAGATTGCCGGTGAGCAGAGCGAGCACCAGGTCTTCGCGCGGCTCGAGGGCATCGAGCAATTCCACCACACCGGGGAGCAGGCGTCCGTCGATCAGTGGGAGCAGTCGGGCAAGGTGGCTCACGTAGCAGTCGAGGAACGACGCCATCCGTTCCGGCGTGGCTTCGGCGCCGTGCCGCGCCAGCACCTGCCGGGCGATCGCCGAATCCGTGCGCCCCGCGATTTCCAGACCGCGCAGATTGCCGTCGCCAAACTGCTCAGTGGCCGCGACCTCGAGCGCGCGGATGCCGGCCCCGCCACTCGCGAGCAGCGTCCCGTCGATGTCGAAGAGGAGGAGTTTCTTGCTCATGCGTAGAGCGAGTGTGCCGCCAGGCCACTCGCCGCTCCAGGCGTGATCGCGAGCGGCCTGCTGGCGTGCTCGCTCTACGGCCTATTCTTTTTCGTCCTCGCCCTCGCCCTCGCCCTCGTCGTCGTCATCATCGTCATCCTCCGGCATCGCCTCGAGTTGATGATCGCTTAGAAAGTGGCGCTTGCGCTTGTTCGCCGGCAGCGGCGCGAGCGTCATCGTCACGCTCTTGCCCATGAGCTTCGGCTCCTGCTCGACATTGGCCATGCTCGAGAGGTCTGTCTTGATCTTCGCCATGAGCGCCATGCCCAGATCCTGATGCGCCATCTCGCGGCCGCGGAACTGGAGCTGCACGCGCACCTTGTTCCCCTTGTCGAGAAACTCTTCCCCGTGGCGCAGCTTCGTCACGTAATCGTGCGAATCGATGTTCACCCGGAACTTGATTTCCTTGAGCTTCGAGCCCGAGTGCCGCTTGTCCTTCTCATGCTTGGACGCCTGATACTTGAACTTGCCGAAATCCACGATTCGGCAAACGGGCGGCTGGGCATTGGCCGCGATCTCGACGAGGTCGAGACCCATTTCCTGCGCTCTGCGGATGGCGTCCGGCAGCTTCATGATCCCGAGCTGCTCGCCGGTGGAGTCCATGATCACACGCACCTCGCGCGCGCGAATCCGGCCATTGACACGATTTTGGATTTGAATAGGGGACTGGGCTTTGCCGCCTTCCGGGAGGAGCGGTCCGGGAGCGGGTTTTTCACGTTGTTCGCAGTTTCGTCGTGGGCTCCCGATGGACAGAATCCGGGGAGAATCTTACGGCTCCGACATCACCGCGCCTGCGTGGGCGACTGGCGATGAGGTCGCCGGCGTATAGCCGGCAACCCGCAGACCACTTAGGGGGGAAAGCCGATCCGGGCAAGGCGAAACTTGCGCTGCTTCCGTGGGGAGGAACATCCTACACTCAACCTCCAACATTCAACGTCCAATGGGACTTCCCCGCGTGCGGCTCGATCCATTGAATGTTGAATGTTGGATGTTGGATGTTGGATGCTCGGCCTCTCATGGACGCCGCCGCCAAAACTTTCCTCTTCGACCTCCTCAACACCCCCAGCCCCACCGGCTTCGAACTCGCCGGCCAGCGCAAATGGGCCGCCTACGCCCGGAAGTTCGCCGACCGGGTGGAAAACGACGCCTACGGCACCGCCTGGGCCACCATCGACGGCACGGCGAGAAAACCGCGCCGCGTGATGCTCGAAGCGCACGCCGACGAGATCGGCTTCATCGTCAAAAACATCACCAAGGAAGGCTACCTGCACATCGACCGCATCGGCGGCTCCGACACCGCCACCGCGCGTGGCCGACGGCTCACCATCCTGGGCGAAAGTGGTCCCGTGCGCGGCATCGTCGGCAACACCGCCATCCATCTCCGGCGCGACACCAAGGACGACGAGAAATCGCCAAAGGTCCACGAACTCTACGTGGATGTGGGCGCCTCGAATCTCGAGGAAGTGACCGCCCTCGGCATCCGCGTCGGCCACGCCGCCGTCTATGCCGATGTCGTCGAGGAATTCGGCCCGAGCCGCATCGTCGGCCGCGCGCTCGATAATCGCATCGGCGGCTTCATCATCACCCAGGTCCTCGCCCGCCTGGCGAAGTCCCGGAAAAAACTCGCGAGCACCGTGCTCGCCGTGAATGCCGTGCAGGAGGAGATCGGCGGCTTCGGCGCGAAGATGGCCGCGCACCGGCTCATGCCCGACGTGTGCATCGTCCTCGACGTGACCCACGCCACCGACACCCCCGGCATCGAGCACGCCATGCACGGCGACACCAAGCTCGGCCGCGGCCCCGCCATCACGCACGGCACCTCGAATCACCCGCTGGTCATCCAGCGTCTCCTCGAAGTCGCCCGCGAGCAGCAGATCCCCATCCAGCACGAAAGCTCCTCGCGTTACACCGGCACCGACACCGACGTGATCTTCGACGTGCGCGAAGGCATCCCCTGCGCGCTGGTCTCCCTCCCGCTGCGCTACATGCACAGCGTCGTCGAGATGGCTCACCTCGACGACGTGGAGAAAGTGGTCGCGCTCCTCACCGGCTTCGTCCTGTCCGTCACGGAGAAGGATGAGTTTTCCGTGAAGCTGTAATCACTGTCGGGACCACGGTGGATGGCGCGAGTTCGACGCGGTAAAATATCGCCGGCGCCTGCCCCGGCAAACAAAGACACACATTCGGACTCATGGACCTTGTGAAGAACGGGCCTCATCGCCAGGCGCAGAGCTGAACCTTCGCGCAGGAGCGACCTCCGAGCCCGGACGTGAGACGGCTGATTTCATCAAGGCAAAGTCGATGATCTTCAAGCACACCCGGAAGACCGCATCGAGCAGCTCCTTCAAAGGCGCGGCGGTCTCCTCCCCGGTCACCGTCATCGCGATGCCGAAGAAGAGGCTGAAAACCATCACCGCGATCAGCCTGCCATTGGCCTTCTCGGGATTGAAAGCATTCACCGCTTCCTCGAGTGGATTCTGCGGGATGAGATTGAGGAGCGTCTGCGAGAGCGGCTTCTTCTGCGTGGCCTGCGCGATCTTTTCGCCCGCCTGCTCCGTGTACTGCGCCACCAGCTTCTCGCGCATCGCCGGATCGATCCGGTGACCCGGTCGGACGAGATTCACCAGCCGATCGCCGAGAAGATCACCGGCACCACCACCATCAAGCTCAGCCGCAGGAAAGCCGTGCCCACCGGCTTGATCACATTCGCCACCGCTGCATCCAGCCCCGGCCCGCCCCACCACGCCCGC
>JBGSYE010000466.1:0-5199 GCA_041751075.1 Chthoniobacteraceae bacterium | reverse complement strand
CGGCACGAGGATCACATCCAGCGCGGACGGCGACACGACCGGAAAGGTGGAAAACTCCGGAGCGTCGAGCTTCCAATCAGCACCGGCGAGCACGTCCCCCTCTTCGATGCGGAGAAGCGCGACATCCCCACCTCGCACCTGCGCAAAGCAGAACGCGGGATTTCTGCGCCCCAGCCAGAGCGGCTGAATCTGCGGCTCACGCGCCATCGGCAGGAACGCCGCGACGAGCCGCGCCTCACACCACGCCGGGAGCGCGGCGATCGCACGGCAGATGCGCTCCGACGCAGTCGCGATCTCGGCAGGATCGGCGGCGCGCAATCGTCCGCGGATGATCTCGCGGAGCTCAGGCTTGTTCACGCGGCTGACTAGACGCGCCCACATTTCCACTGGCAAGCGCAGGTGGTGGGACAGTTTCGCCGAAACTGCCTCGGTGGCTTGGACACCACCATGTCACTTTCGGCGAAAGTGACCCACCACCCATGCGCACGAATTCTTGGCGCGCCGCGCCGCGCGCATATAGTCGCCCCCGTGCCGAATCCGTTCGCCCCCAAAGGCCGCAAAAAATCCGAGATCAAGAAGTCGCCGAAACCGGAGGCTGTGCCGAGACCCGCCGACGAAGCGCGCAAGGTCGGGCTCAAGCCGCAGAAGGACTGGCACAGGCGGAACTTCTTCACCGAAGTGCTGATCCCGTCGCTCTTCGCGAAACGCGCCGGCCAGCATGAGAAGCCCGCATTTCCGACGCTGAACGGCGGCGAGATCGGGGTGACGTGGATCGGCCACGCCTCCTTCCTCATCCAGACCGCTGGCCACAATTTGCTCATCGATCCGAATTGGGCGCGCTGGCTGAAGGTCATCAAGCGCGTGCGGCATCCCGGGATGATGCTCCACGACCTGCCGGCCATCGACCTCGTGCTCGTGACTCATGCGCACTTCGATCACCTCGACCGCCGCACCCTGCGCACCATCGCCGCGGATCAGCCGATCGTCGTGCCCTTCGAGGTGGGGAATCTGGTGCACGATCTCGGCTTCCACACCGTCCACGAGCTGCACCACTGGGAATCGCACGACCACGGGCCGGTGAGGATCACCTTCACGCCGGCGCATCACTGGGGCGCGCGCGTGCTGCACGATTCGCATCGCGGCTTCGGCGGCTTCATCATCGAGGCGGGCGGGCGCACCCTCTACCACTGCGGCGACACGGCGTATTTCGAGGGCTTCGAGGAGATCGGGCGCCGGCACAATATCGACATCGCGCTGCTGCCGATCGGCGCCTACGACCCCCCGAGCGGGCGCGAGGTCCACATGAACCCCGAGGAAGCGCTCGACGCCTTCGTGGCGCTCGGCGCGAAGCGCATGGTGCCGATGCATTACGGCAGCTTCCGTCTCAGCTACGAGCCGCTGCACGAACCGCCCGAGCGGCTCATGCTCCACGCGAAGAAGAAGGGGCTCGACGACCGCATCGTGGTGATGCGCGAAGGGGTGCCGGTGGTGTTCTGAGGCGGGACGATTTCATTGAGCCACGGATGGACGATTGGGAGTGAGGACCGGCGTGACGGCAGGTCCGGGTACCTTTTTGCATCGCGCCCGGAACACGGCATCCCCCACACTTTCGTCCCTCCCTTGCTCATGAAAGCCCTCCTCTTCACCACCATCGCCGCATTGCTCGCACTCGCTCCCGCACCCGCCGCCGAGCCTTTCCTCGAAAAGATCGACCTCTTCACGGTCGGCGACGATCCGACTTACAAAATCTACCACATCCCCGGCATCGTCGTGACCGCGAAGGGCACGGTGCTCGCGTGGTGCGAGGCGCGGCGGAAAGGCGGCGACTGGGATGACATCCACATCCTGCTCCGCCGCTCGACCGACGATGCGAAGACGTGGAGCGCGCCGAAGCGCATCGTCGATGTGCCAGGGCCGAAGACGAAGAACCCCTTCTCGCTGCGCATGAAGAACGTCGATCCCGCCGACGTGACCTACAATAACCCGGTGCTCATCGCCGATCGCGACGGCGCGGTCCACATGCTCTTTTGCCTCGAATACATGCGCTGCTTCTACCAGCGCAGCGCCGACGATGGCCTGACGTGGAGCGCGCCCGTCGAGATCACGCAGACGTTCGAGAAGTTCCGCACGGCTTACGATTGGAAGGTGCTCGCGACCGGGCCAAATCACAGCATCCAGCTCCGCACCGGGCGGCTGGTCGTCCCCGTGTGGCTCTCGACCGGCACGGGCGGGAATGCGCATCGGCCTTCCGTCACGGCGACGATCTACAGCGACGACCAAGGCGCGACGTGGCGGGCAGGCGAGATCGCGGTGCCCTGCACGGACGAGTGGATCAATCCGAATGAAACTGTCGCGGTCGAACTCGCCGATGGCCGTGTGATGCTGAATGTGCGCAACGAGTCAAAGACGCATCGCCGTCTCGTGACGATCAGCAAGGACGGCGCGACGGGATGGAGCACGCCGAAGTTTGACGATGCGCTGCTCGAGCCGATCTGCATGGGCGGCCTCGTCCGCTATTCCCTGAAGACCAACGGCGGTGCGAACCGCATCCTCTTTTCCAATCCGCACAACCTCGAACGCGCCGACGGCAAGGCCGAGCCCGGCAAGAACCGCGACCGCAAGAATGTCTCGGTGAAACTCAGCTACGACGAAGGCGCGACCTGGGCGCTGGGGAAATCCGTGGAGCCTGGCTGGAGCGCCTACAGCGATCTGGCGGTGACGCAGCGCGGCACGATCCTTTGCTTCTACGGGCGCGCCGAGAAACCGGGCTTCGCGGGCGATCGCCTGACGGTCGCGCGCTTCAATCTCGAATGGCTCACGGACGGCCTCGACTCCGGCGCGCGATGATCCGGGTTCTCTGTCTGGCGATTTCGTTCGCCGCTGCTGCTGCTGCCACCGCCGCGCCGCTCTTCGAGACCACGCAGATCTTTCCTTTCGCGCCGGAGAATAAGCCGAACTACCGCATCCCCGGCATCCTGCTCGCGCCGAATGGCGATCTGCTCGTCTTCGCCGAGAAGCGCAACGACGGCATCGGCGACATCGGCAATCACGACATCGTGATGAAACGCAGCACCGACAAAGGCCGGACGTGGAGCGCGGAGCAGGTGATCTTCGACGACGAAGATCGCGTCTGCACCGACCTGACGCTCGGGGGCGATCGCGACGGCAAGCTGTGGCTCTTCTTTCTGCGGGACAAAAAGCAGTTCCATTACTTCACCAGCACCGACAGCGGCGCGACCTGGCAGGGACCGGTACCGGTCCACACGCAAGTGACCAAGCCCGAGTGGGAGACGCTGAAGGGCAAAGCCGGGGAAGAATCCGCGAACCCGAAGGGCCGCATGGCGCAGTGGGAAAGGGGCTGGGTGCAGCGCTACGGCTGCGGCCCGGGGAAGGCGATGGTGCAGCTCGAGTCGGGGCGGCTCGTCGTGCCGGGCCGCCATCGCGAGGATGTGGGAAAGGGACGCCTGCGCAGCTTCGCTCACACCTTCTACAGCGATGACGCAGGCGCGACCTGGAAGCTCGGCGGCAACGTCGGAATGCACACCAGCGAGTGCCAGCTCGTCGAACTCGCCGACGGGAAACTGATGGTCGTCTCGCGCAACGAAAGCTCCGAGGATTCGCCGGATAATCTGCGGCACCTCATCGCGATCAGCGCCGATGGCGGCGGGACCTGGGGACCAGTGCGGCGCGCGGAGGAACTCATCACCCCGCGCTGCCACGGCAGCGTCGAACGCTTCACGCTGGCCGGTGTGCAGGACCGGAATCGCCTGCTTTTCTCCAGCCCCGCCTCACCGCATCGCGAAAAGGAACATCCCTACGGGCGCTACAATCTCACCGTGCGCCTGAGCTACGACGAGGGTGCGACGTGGACCGCGGGCCGGACGATCTGGCCGCATCCGAGTTCGTATTCCGACATGGTCGTGCTCGACGACGGGACCATCGGCATCATCTACGAGCGCGGACAAAAGGGCAGCACGCACTACTGGGACGAGCTGCACTTCGCCCGCTTCAACCTTGATTGGCTGACCGATGGGCGGGACACGAAGTAAAGCGGGCAGCAGGGAAGGCCGCGTCTGCAGCACGACGCGGAGGCCAAAGCCCGCGCGCTCCAGGCACAGGCCGCCCCCGCGGATACTCCTGTCGGGGTTTCTTGACCCGCACTGGATTCGCCCGAATTTTGACGCCATGCGTTCCGCCATCGCACGACTCATCATCGGCATGGCCGGATTCTTGCCGGTGGCCCATGCGCAGTCGCCGGAGCTGCTCTTCATCCGCGGCGCGGACGGCAGCGTGGGTCTCGGCGGAGGCAACAACAACCACGCGGCCGATCTCACCAATGCCAGCACCGCCAATGGCAACACCGGTTGGGCCAGCCTCGCCGACGCCCTCAACGGTGCGGGCTACGCGCTGACGCAGATCGCCGAGGGCGCGCTCACCACGGATGGCTGCGTGGCCATCGGCTCACCTATCAACTTTGCCGGCATGAGCGATCTGTCCGACTTCGACGTGCTGGTCTTCGGGTCGAACAACGCGCTCTACGGCGCCAATCAGGTGGATGCCGTGGTCGAATACATCCGGCGCGGCGGTGCGGCCCTCTTCATCAGCGATGCGAATTTCGGTCGCGACTGGCGCACCGCCGCAAACTCCGATCAGAGCTTCCTCACGCGCTTCGGTCTCGCGATGAATCAGGATCGCAGCACCTACGCGCTCTCGGCGGCCAACGGCGATTTCCTGCGCCCCACGCATCCGATTCTCGCCGGCATCGGCGCGATCGACGGGGAGGGCGTCTCGCCGGTCCGCTTCCTGAGCACGCCGGCCGGGATGAAGACCACCGCCATCGTCCGGGCGACCGGCGGAACGCGCACGAACAATGGCGTCTGCGGAGTCAACCAAGGTCAGGGAACCGCGCGCAATGCGGATGCCAGCGATCTTGCGCTGGTCACGGTGGAATACGGCCTCGGTCGCGTGGCGGGTTTCTTCGATCGCAACACCTTCTTCAATCTCAACGGCGCCGGCACCTCGATCGCGCGGTTCGATAACCGACAGTTCGCGCTCAACCTCTTCGCCTGGCTGGCGGACGCCGGGACCGCACGCTACGCGGCTTGGGCGGCTTCGTTCCCCCCGCTGGCGATGGCTTTCGCCGAAGACGCGGACGGAGATGGCGCGGCCAATGGGATCGAGTTTGCGCTTGGCACCGTC
>JBGSYE010000465.1:0-5847 GCA_041751075.1 Chthoniobacteraceae bacterium | reverse complement strand
GGAGGCAGGGAAGAAATTCAAGGTCGGCAAGTTCCCCTTCATGGCGAGCGGCAAGGCGCGGGCGATCGGCGAGAGCGAGGGTTTCGTGAAGCTGCTCGTCGGCGAGCCGCACGGCGAAATCCTCGGCGCGCACATCATCGGCCCCGACGCCACGGAGATGATCGCCGAACTCGGCCTCGCGATGAATCTGGAAGCGACCGTCGCGGAGATCGAAGCGACGATCCACGCCCACCCGACCTTGAGCGAGGCGGTGAAGGAAGCCGTGGAAGTGGCCATGGGCCACGCGATCCACGTCTGAGGAGTCTCGCGATCCCGTCGCGAGGCGTCACATTTTGAGCCGCGCGTCTTCAGCCAGCAGCGCGTCGAGCGTCGGCCAGCCGCCTTCGTCGTCGAGCGCCTGGAAGGCGTGGAGATAGACGGTGACGACTTCCGGGTCGTGTTTGGCGAAGAGCGCGGTCACGGCTTCCGAGAGTTTCTCGCGGGTCGGCGCTTCGGGCACGGACTCGATGGTGCCGTTGTCGTCGTGCGGAATTCCGAGGCTGTCGAGGAAGTCGCACAGCATTCCCGAGTGCGCGGCGACGAGCCAGATCTGGAGGAGCTGCGCGGCCACGCCGTGGTTCACCTTTTTGCCCAGCGCGTCGCGCATCCAGGCGTGGCGCTCGGGCCGCGGCCTGCGCTCGATGAAGATGCCTCTCAGTTTCCGCTGTTTGGCGAGGGTCTCGATGGTCGCCTTGTAGAGCCGCTTTTCCTTCTCGTGGAGGAAAGCGAAGAGTTGCTCAGCGCAGGGCGCCGGCATGCGGGCAAAGATCTCGTGGGGACTCAGCATACGTCAGGGAGCGCGGAGGCTATGGATCGCCGCTGGGGATGCAAGCCCCGCTCATCATCATCATCTTCGTCGTCATCTTCCTCATCCATTCGGGGGATGAAGATGATGATGATGAGGGGCACCCGGACGGGAGTTCCGGGGGCTCTTCCGTTCAGAATCCGTAGATCGCCGTCTCGCTCGGCTCGATGAATTCCGCCCGCTCCACCGCGACCTCTCGTTTCAGCACCTTGCCAAATTCCCCGGCCAGCGCGCTGGCGATCGCCTTCGGGTCGCGCCCCTCGATCGGGATCGGGAAGGCGCCGCCATTGCGGTCGTAGCCGAAGATCTGGCCATCGGTCTCCCACACGCAGTAGGCGTGGCCGGACTTGAGGTCCTTGTAGCGCACGAGCATCACCCGGGACCAGAAGTGCGGGTCGAGATTGTGGTGCGAGCGCACGCTGGCGAGATACTGGCAGGCGGAGACGACGCATCCATTGATGACCACGAGATCGTTTTCCCTGGCGTCTTGCAGGACGATTTGCGGCCGCGACGACGCGCCGGCCTGAAAGCCGAGCACGCCGATCAGCACGACGACGAGGAAGGCGAGGAGAGAGTGGCGCCAGTGCCGAATGATGATACGTGCCATAATTAGGAGAATTACGGCGCCGTTAAATCAGCTATTCAAGAAAGCGTCAATCCCAGCCCTCGTAATTCTCCACGTCGCGCCGATCTTCTTGCCCTTCAAATCGCCGGCATCCAGCGACAGGAGCACGTCGGCTTCGGAGACACCGAGCACTTTGGCGGCTTCGGCGGGGCTCAGCAGCTCCGGGATGCCTCCCGCAGCCTGGGCCGGGAGCGGTGGGGGTCCACCGGCGGCGGGAGTCGCCTGCGGGCCGGTGATTCCCCCGGGCTGATTCATCATCTGCTGCGCCATCGCAAAACCCATCGCCATCTCTGCTGCGGCGCCCCCCGGGCCGCCGCCTTCGCCTTTGCCCATGCCCTGCGCCATCTGGAATTTCACGTAGTCGTTGAGATTGCCGACTGCCGCCATCGACGAGCGTTTGTCGATCGCCTGCTCGACCTCCGGCGGGACGCTCACGTTTTCCAGGATGAAGCTCGGGAACTCGATGCCGTACTTCGCGTTCGTGATCGGATTGATGATCGGCAGCAGCGCCTCGCCCAGCTCGCTGTAGCGCGACGCCACGTCGAGCACCGGCACTTTCGCCTCCGCGAGCGCTTCGCTGAAAATGCTGACGATCCGCGAGCGCATGGTGTCGGCGAATTCATCGAGCCGGAAATGCTGATCGCTCCCGGCGACCTCCCGGAGGAAGAGCCGCGGCTCGACAATGCGGAAATCGAACGTCCCGAACGCGCGCAGCCGCACGATGCCGAAGTCCGCGTCGCGCATCATCACCGGATTCGCAGTGCCCCATTTGTTGCCCGTGAAGAGCCGCGTGGTCACGTAATACACGTCGGCTTTGAAGGGTGTGTCGAAGCCGTACTTCCAGCCTTTCAGCGTGGTGAGCACGGGGATGTTCTCGGTGGTCAGCGTGTGTTTGCCGGGCCCGAAGGTGTCGCCGAACTGCCCGAGATATACGAACTGCGCGACCTGCGATTCGCGGACAATGAGTTGCGCGCCGTTCTTGATCTCCTTGTCGTCGTCCGGCCAGCGGTAGCTGAGGGTGTCGCGCGAGTCATCGGTCCATTCGATGATCTCGATCAGTTCCCCTTTGATGAAGTCCATGAGGCCCATTGAAGTGTGTCCTTTTTGAGGTGAGTGGAGGGTTGAAGTGAGCGTTTTGAGGCTAGTCGAAGGCGATGGGTGGTCAATGCGATTCCCGGCCGGCATCGCTGTCCTCTTCGTTCCGGAAGCTTAATGCCACTTGGTTTTCACGTTGTCACGAGTCCGTCACTTCCCCGTCGTTTTCGAGCCGGTACGCCACAGCGTCGCCGCAATTGTCGGCGAGATGTTGCGGTAGCAGGGTTGTCGCGGCGGGCGCGTTCTGGCGGAAAGATGGCGATGCAATTTTCATCGTCTCTCGATCGCTTCGCCGGCCTGCTCCTGGGCGCCTCGCTTGGCCTGAATCCGCTGCTCGCCGCCGCGGCGGCACCGGAGCCGCCGCCGTATGCGGTCTCCACCGCGCGCCGGCCCGAGGTCGCACCGACGGCGAAAAAGGAAGCGCCGCCCGCGCCAGCGAAGCCGATCGAATTGCCGCCGCTGCCGGAGGGCGTCGAGGAGTTGAAGTTCGCGGATTTTTTCAAGCTGCCAGTCGGGCCCCGCGGGCTCGAGAGCACGGGGCGGCTACAGGGGCTCCACGGGAAGCGCGTGCGCATCCTCGGCTTCATGGTGAAGGAGGATCTCACGGCGTGTAACTCCTGCCCCGTGCCGCCGCGCAAGGACGGACGCCGTCCGCTGCCGTCGTGGATGGAACTCACGGTGCCGGGGCGCATGATGTTTGCCCCCCAGCCGGCGATGGTCAGCCATGCGCACTACGGCCTCGCGGACGATCTGCCGCCGCAGACGCTCTTCGTCACCGTGCCGGATAAGTTCGGCGAACTCGTCCTCTTCACCCCCGGACCGATGCTCCTCACCGGCGTGCTGAGCGTCGGCAACAAGCCCGAGCCCGATGGCCGCATCTCCGTCGTCCGCCTCACGCTCGATCCGCCCACAGCGCCGGCGGCGCAACCCTCTCTGTCCGCAACTCCGCAGCCAGTGAACCCAACCCAATGAAACACACCTCCATCCTGACCAAGACCATCGCCGCCGCCGCCCTCGTGGCAGGCGGTGCGTCCGTGGCCGATGCCGCTCCCGTCATCAGCCGCCTGAACCCGCCAAGCGCCCTCTACTCCTTCGGCGATCCGAATCCGCCGATCATCGCGCGCTTCCTGCCCGGCCAGCGCTTCGATCTGCAAGTGACCGTGCGTCCCGATGCCGGCCAGACCATCACCGGCGTGACTTTCCAAGTGAACGGCGTCCCTGTGCCCGGCGTGGTCTCTTCCACGCCCGCGACGGTCGCCGGCCTCCCGGCGAACACGACCGTGTGGACGCTCCGCGCTTACACGAACACCGTCGCCGGCATCAAGACGCTGACCGCCGACGCCACGCAAAGCGACGCGCAAACGGTCAGTGCCACGGGTAACTTCGAGGTGGTGCCGATCACCGTGCAGGGCAAGAAGGCGAAGAACATCATCTATCTGATCGGCGACGGTTTCGGCGCGAGCCATCGCACCGCCGCGCGCATCATGCTCCAGGGCACGCAGCTCGGAAAATCGAACGCGCCGCTCGCGGTGGATAAGATGCCTTTCACCGGCCTCGTGCAGACGGCGTCACTGAACTCGATCATCACCGACTCCTCACCGGGCGCCGCGTGTTACGCCACGGGGAATAAGAGTAACAACAACCAGCAAGGTTGCTTCCCCGACGATACGCTCGCCAACTTCGACAACCCGCGCGTCGAACTCATCGGTGAATATCTCGCCCGCACCCAGGGCAAGAGCCTCGGCATCGTCGCCACCTCGGATGTCTTCGATGCGACGCCTGGCTCCTTCGGCACGCACACCCAGAACCGCGGCGCCGGCACGGGCATCTGCGACCAGTATCTCGATGAAGCGGCGGCCGTCGGCGGCTTGAAAGTGCTGCTCGGTGGCGGGCGCAAATGGTTCCTGCCGAATACGACCGCCGGCTCCGCCCGCGGTAACTCGACCGACTACGTCCACCCCGCGGAACTTAGCGCTGGCTGGGGTGTCGCAGCGGGCGCGCTCGATCCGGGTCGCGATCTCCTCGCCGACTTCCAGGCGGCGGGCTTCACCTATACGCCCGATGCCACGAGCCTCGCGGCCATTCCCGGCACGACGGACAAGTTGATCGGCCTCTTCTCGCTGTCGAACATGAACGTCGCCCTCGACAAGATCAATGCGCCGAGCAAGCGCAACGTCGTCCCGGCGGGCAGCACGACGGGCAATCCGATCGTCTCCGACTACGGCTTCCCCGATCAACCGATGCTCGACGTCATGACCGACAAGGCGCTGCAAGTTCTAAACAAGAACCCGAACGGCTTCGTGCTCATGGTCGAGGCCGCGTCGATCGACAAGCAGGCGCACAACATGGACACCGAGCGCTGGATTCTCGACACCATCGAGTTCGACTACGCGGTGGAAAAGTGCCGCCAGTTCCAGGCGGCGAATCCGGAGACGCTCATCATCGTCACCGCGGATCATGAATGCGCCGGCGTCGCAATCATCGGCGGCTCGCGCGTCACCCACGCCGATCTCGTCACCCGCGCCGCTTCCGGTCTCGGCACGGCAGTGGGCGGTCCGCGCAATGGCGTCGTCGGCACGTATGAGACCGCAGGCTTCCCGATCTACACGATCGCGGGCGACGGTTATCCCACGACTACCGACGTGGATTTCCGCATGCTCATCGGCTACGCCGCGAATGCGGATCGTTACGAAGATTGGGTGACCAATCTCTTCCCGCTGCGCGACGGCCAGCAGCCCTTCAATGGCGTGGCCCCGCTCAACACCTATCCGAACGGCCCGCTCAATCGCGACGTGGCTGGCAACTTCCTCGTCACCGGCCAGGTTCAGGACGGCGTGGCCGCGCACACCGGCGGCGACATTCCCGTCTCCGCGCAAGGCCGCGGCGCCAAGCTGCTCACCGGCGTGATGGATAACACCGACGTGTTCTTCAAAGCCATGCAAGCCGCAATCGGCGGAGCCACCAACTAAGTAAGACCGCACACTAACAGCCAAGCACATGCAAACTCGCAAACTCCTTGGCCTCGCTCTGAGCGCCGCCGCCCTCCTCGGGGCGGCGGCCACGAGCCAGGCCGCACCGTTCAGCCTAAACTTCGACGGTCCCGGCAGCATCGCCGATGACTTCGCACCCATCTTCCTGACCATCGGTTATGGCCAATTCGTGCCGACGCTCGATCCCTTCGGCGATCCCATCCCCGGCAGCGAACACTGGGAGATCGATCCGCTCGGCGGTGACGTGCCCGTGCGCGACCCGAGCACCGTCGGTTACGGCGCGGCGCCCTCGC
>JBGSYE010000464.1:0-4155 GCA_041751075.1 Chthoniobacteraceae bacterium | reverse complement strand
GCCTGCCGAGGCGGCAGATGGAAAGACCGCGCAGCCGCGCGATTCCGTGCGCGAGCGCATCAACTCGGCCTACGTGCGGACGCAGAATGGCTACAAGCCGGTGGAGACGGATGTCGCGATCAAGATGGTGGCGCGGCTGGTGAAGGCGGCCACGGGCGCCCATTCACAAAAGGGAAGCAAGCTGCTCCGCTTCCACAACCCGCAGGGACTCGGCGTGAAGCTCTTCGAGTATCAGTATCTCGAGAACACCTACATGGCGACGAAGCTGTTCTACCACCTCATCGGCACGCCGAACGTCGCGTTTCACGACCGGCCCAGCGTGGCGAGCAACACCGAGGGCTTTAACGACAGCGGCATCGACCCGCACGGCTACGCTTACGAGGACGTGTGGGACAGCGACGTGATTTTCCTCATCGGCATCAATCCGTATGAGAGCCAGTCCGTGTTCTTCATGCAGGCGATGGCGGGCAAACGCCTGATCGTGCTCGACCCGCGCCGCACCATCACGGCGGACTACGCGGAGAAAACGGGCGGGCTGCATTTGCAGCCGACGAAGCTCGGCTCTGACGTGGCGGTGCTGAATGCGCTGTGCCGCTACATCCGCGACATGCGAAACGCGAATCCTACGGAGTGGAACAGGAATTGGAAACGCGAGGGATTATTCAATCCAAACGCGGGCAATCCTGTGACGCCGAATCCGAACGATGGGCCGCAGAAAGAGCGCCGGGCGAATTTTCAGTTGAAGGCTGATGAATTCGAGCCGTGGCTCGAAACTCAACCCACGCTGGAAGATGCCGCCGCACTTTCCGGTATTGACCTCGGAAATCTCAGGCAAGCGGCGCGGTGGCTTTCCGGCCCGCCGGAGTCGGCGGCGGAGAAACCCGCGGTGGCGCGGAAAGTCAGCGTCATCTTCGAGAAGGGAGTAATCTGGGGTTTCAGTTACCACGGCACGGCGGCGGTCGCGAACCTCGGCCTCTACCTTGGCTCGACGATGGATTTCGTGGACGCGAATGGCGTGCAACCGGAGCCGGAATACGGCGTCACAGGCCGCGCGGGCGGACACCAGAAAGGCTGGTGCGACGCCCGCTACCACGTCCGGCCCGCCGGCAACACGGACCCGACGGCGCAACTGCGTGACCAAGGCTATCCGTTCCTCAACGCGAGCGACGCCTTCCTCACCGAAGACGGCAAGATCGAGCTTTGGCGCACGAACCATTACCTCGACGCGCATCTCGTCGGCAGCGGCATCGCCAAGCTCCACCCGCGCGCGAAATCCGCCGTGGAGCCGGATGTGAAATTGCTCTGGCTCATCGGCTCGAACGCCGCCGGGCAGATGGCCAACGCGCAGGCGAAGTGGGCGGAGATTGCGCGACGGCGCGGCACTGTGCAGCCCGCCACGGCGGAGGAAAAAGACGTGGTGGACACGCTGCGCGAGCGCATGGAGAAGGGCGGCCTCGTCGTCGTGCAGCAGGACATTTACCCCAACCCGACGACAGCCTACGCGGACATCATCCTGCCCGCGAGCGGCTGGGGCGAAGAGGACTTCACTCGCTTCAACGGCGAGCGGCGGCTGCGCACTTATGGCCGTTTCCAAGATGCTCCCAAGCGCGACGGTGACAAGGAAACGCGCTGCTGGCCGGACTGGAAAATCTTCCGCGAAGTCGGAAAGCGGCTCATCCCGGAAGGCTGGAGCGGCCACGGACTGCCGGATGGCTGGGAGTTTTCTGACGGCAGCGAAACCGCACCGACCGCGGCGAAGGGACCGCTCTCGCACAACGATTTCGCCGACTTGAAAACGACGCGCCAGATTTTCGAGCAACTCGCCAGCAGCGGGCGCAGCGGACAATCCGGCTTGCTGAACAAGATCGTCGCGCAGGCCGACGGATGGGTGGAACTACAGCAGCGCGGCTCGCGCGGAGTCGTGTTGCCCGCTCTGCGCGGCGCGGATGGCAAGCTCGCGGACAGCCTACGCCGCCCCGTGAAAAAGGAGAGCTACGCCTTTCTCCGCGCAGACTGGAACGACATCGCACAGGAGTTTGCGGACATGCAGCCGCGCGCTGCGAAAAGCGAAGTCGCCGTCTGCAACGGACGCATCAACGAACTCTGGAACTCCCTCTTCACCCACATCCGCAACGAAACCGTGCGCGCCCGTTACCCCGACGCAGCGCCGGGGACGATCTTGGAAGTCGGCGAAGGAGACGCAGCGAAGTTCAGCCTCGCGAACGGCGACGTTGTCGAACTCTCCTGCGACGACATCCGCTACGGCACCGCGCCCGGCGCGTTCACGGCCGTGGTCGTCGTGCAGCCCGGCGTGTTGCCGGCGGGTGTCGTCTTCGCCTACTTCTCGTGGCCCGCGCACACGCAAACGCTGGCGGACTTCCCGTATCGCGAGTTCAACACCGGCGGCTACGTGAACAATCTCACCAGCGGCTGGACCGACCCGGTCAATCCTATCGCCGCCGTGAAATACGCGCGTGCCGCCATCCGCAAAACCGGACGCCGTTTCGCCATGCCCAGCTACCAGCCGCGCTCCATCGCGTTCGACAAAGTGATGGTCGCCGATGAATCACAGCGCCTGCACTGGAAAGTGCGCGAACTCGTCGTCCAGCGCGCGCTGCCAATGGTGCGCTACCACGCAGCAACTGGCGGCAACGCCGCGAAAGCCGCGCCGCTAATTCTTCAGCCCGACGAATTCATCCGCACCTTTGGCGGAACGTCCCCGGCATCTCAAGCGATGCGTGCGGGCTTTGTCAGTGCCGCAGTCGATGGATACATGGTCTGGGATCCAACCGACTCGACCGGGATGACAGACCAGCAGCGGCAGCAGACCACGGCGGACTCCGATTGGACCGACAAGGAGAAGCAACTCGTCCTCGACTGGCAGGCTTCGATTGACGGCCCTCCGCCGCCGCCACCCGCACCACTCGCATGAAAGAATACCGCATCCATCCGGCCATCGGCGCCGCCCGCGTCGGCAACGCTGACCGTGGCCTCGCGGAGGGCGACGGCTGGTTCATCGGGCCGGAGACACCCGGTCTGCCAGCGAACTACGACCCGCAGTCCGCTGCATTCCGCACGTTCAAACAGGACGGCAAGGTGAAGGCGCAGGCTGCGCGCTTCCGCATCTGGGAATACGAGGAACAAAACGGAAAGCTCGTGCCCGTGCGCGAGGTGAAACTCGACTCGCCCGAAATCGTGCGCATCGAGTGGACAGTGGAACTCGCAAACCGGAAGGCGGCGTTTTTTCAGTTCCAAGGGCAGACAGGCGCGGCGGATTTCTTTTACTCTCTGGACGAAAACAGCGTGCGCAATCCCGGCGTGCCCGCGCCCGCCGCAAACGACACCCCAGCGGTGCGCCAACAGAAACTCGATGAGCGCGAACGGTTGCTGGTCATCGCGCCCGGAGCGCGAACGGTGCAGGGACGCAACGCGCCCGCGCAGGAGTTTCGCAACGGCAAGACGCACATCCCCGTTCAGAGCCTTGGCGAAATCCGCACGGACGCTGCTGGAAGGCTGCTCGTGTTTGGAGGACGCGGCGATTCGGGTTTCAGCGAGGATGTTCCGGGAGGGCAAGAGGGCATGGATGAGTATGCCAACAATGACGGCTGGTTCGATGACATCTCCGATGGTCCCGTCACGGCACGCATCACCATGCGGAAGGCCGACGGCACTGAGCACACGTTAGAAGCGACCCACGGCGCGTGGGTGCTCGTCGGGCCGCCCGATTTCGCTCCGCCCATCGGCAACGTGGTCACACTTTACGACACGCTGTGGGACATCGCGGTGCTCGGCGGCCTCGGTGCTCAGGCGACGACGATTCCCATGCCCGCGAACCACGCGCTTTACTCCGAATACGCGCCGGGGCGGGGATTGGCCTCGCTGCGCGCCATGCGCGATGGGTTGCCGAACTACGAGCCTTCATTCACGCGGGACATTTATCCCATCTTCGACCGCGGTTTCCAAATGCGCGGGGTGCATCAGCCGCTCAATATCCCGTCCGCAAGCGGCAGCGTGCCGCACTCGCGCATCTCGCCGCAGGAGTGGACTGCCCTCGCGGCGAAACCGGGCAGCCCGCAACTGCGCGGGCCGATATTCCGTCGAATGCGCGACCCGCTCGCCGTGCCCACACCGCAGACGAAAGGCCAGATGCCGCGA
>JBGSYE010000463.1:0-5456 GCA_041751075.1 Chthoniobacteraceae bacterium | reverse complement strand
CCGCGATGGTGCGCCGGCTTCAGCGCGACGCGCCGGAAGTCCGGGCCTTCCACGCCGTCGATGCCGTAGAACTTCGCCAGGCGCTCATTGGCCATCGTGAAGTCGCTGTTCAGGACACTGAGGATCGAAAGATTCCGGCGCGTGACTTCCTCGAAAAACGCGAGCGGTTCCTCCGCCCCGGCGTCGCGCAGGGCCGCGTCGTAATCCTTGTAATCCCGGGCCGGCATCACCGACTCGAAATCGCGGACGTGCAGCCATTGACCCGCGAAGTTTTCCGCAAATTCGCGCGCCTTCGGGTCCGCCAGCATCCGCCGGACTTGCTGCTGGAGCGCGAGGGCGTTGCGCAGCTTGCCGGCCGCGGCGAGCTGGAAGAGCTCGCGGTCCGGCATCGTGCTCCAGAGGAAATACGAGAGCCGGTTCGCGAGCTCGTAGTCGGTGATCGCCCGCTTCGGCGCGCCCGACGCGGACGGCTCGAACAGAAGCAAAAACTCCGGCGAGCTGAGCACCGTCTGCAGGCCGTAGCGCACCGCCGCGACCTCGCTCATGGCGAACTTCTTCCTCCCCGCCTCGACCACCGCGGCCAGCCGGCTGATCTCTTCCGCGGCGACCGGCCGGCGAAACGCGCGCGGCAGCAATCGCCCGAAGAACGCCTGGAGCGAAGCCGGGTCCGCCTTCACCCCATCCGGCCAAAGCGCGACATGGCTCGCCGGCGGCCAGTCCTTCTCGATCGGCCCTTCGAACTCGACCCGATCCACGAAAATGCGCGGAATCTTCGCGAGGTCGTAATCGGGATTGTAAACCCGCGCCACGGCGCCCGGCTTCTTTGCAAACGCGCGCGCCTCCTGGATCAGTCGCTCCACCTCCGCCCTGGCCGCGTCGATCTCGGCCGGCGGCGCCTTGGCGACGGCGAGCTTTTGGACCTTGCCAGCCGCAGCATTCCGCTTGCTGGTCACGGCGCTCATTTCTGGATGTTGGATGATGGCATCGGTGAAGCCGTTCCACTGCAGTCGCATGCCCGCCTTCGCGCCTTCCGGCGGCGTGCGGAGGAAGGCGACCAGCTCGACGACCTCCGGCTGGTCGAGCGTCCCCTTCACCTCGACTTCGCCCGTGGTCTCCAGCGGCGTGTTCGCCAGATAGACAAAGCGCATCCGCACCGGCGTGCCGCGCTCGCCGCGAAACGCTCCGGCCTGGAGGCGCAGCCGGTAATAGCCATCGCGCGGCACGGAAATGTCGCGCAGCAGCGAGTTGCCGCCATCGAAGCCGCCGAACTCGGTCTTCCCGCTGAAAGTGACCGGCTGCAGGTATTCGACGCCCGTCTCCTTGCGCTCCGAGGGCTGCGGCCCGAGCGGGATGATCGTGTCCTTTTGATACTGGATGACCTCGTGCTCGTCCTTCCCCTTGCGCCATTCCTTTTCCGGCTCGACGACCTTTTTCTGCGCCGCCGGCGCCGCCTCGGATTCCACGATCGCCTTCTCCGCGATGCGCCCGCCGAGCTTGATATAACTGCTCAACTGCGTGCCATCGAAGAGCAGCGCCGACCCGAGCCGGTCGAAGCCCTCGGCCTTGCCATCGCCCGACAGCTCCTCGCGCAGCGTCTGGACGAAGTTCTCATCCAGCCCCAGCAGGTCGCGCACGGTATTGAGATATTCATCGCGATTCAGCCGCCGCGAGAGCACCCGCCCGCCGGCCATGCGCGCCACTTTCTCCGCGTTCTTCAGCTCCTTGCCCACCCACTCGACCACGGCAAACGACTGCGCTGCCTCGGGCCGCTTCTTCACCTCCTCGGGCGGCATCTCGCCCGCGTTGATCGAGTTGATCACCTCGTGCCAGGTATCCGCCGTCTTGCCCGCCAGGAAATCCGTGCCGAGCTGGTCGAGCCGCAGCCCCGCCTTGGCCTTCTTCGCGTCATGGCACTCGAAGCAGTGCGCCTTGAGGTAAGGCACGACCGACTTCAGGTAAGCGGCCTTCGACGCCGGATCCTCAGCCGCACGCAACGACGCCGCCGCGCCGAAAAAGAGGGCCGCGGAGAGCAACCAGGGGAGCTTGCCGGACAAAGCGGTGCGATTCGGAGAGGAGAGCATCGGGAGGAAAAACTGCGTCAAATGAACTTCGATCCCGCGAGGCGCAAGCTGGGTTTTATCCTAAAATCGGCGTTGAGTGATGAGAGTCGAGTGGATGATTCCCAGCCACTGACCGGACGGCGGACCTTCAACGCTCAACTCCGCATTTAGGTTCTCTCCCCCAAACCACGAACCCGTTTTCGACGTTGTGTGGAGGGGCCATGTTTCGCGCGCAGCGCTTTGGAGTGCGGGGTGCGTCCTCGCACCGCTTTGTTCACGCGCCGTTTTGGCGAAAGCGCGGCAATTTCGCCTTGCTTCCGTTTCGTTCCGACTCCGCCGGGTTGGGTCTGGACCACTTCTCACCATCTTTCGGATCATGGGCTGGCAGCCAATGCCACCTGGCATCGGCATTGCCGCTCGGATGTCGGCCTGGAGATGAGGGACGCGAATGTTTCCAAAATGCCGGCGGATGGTCCGAGCGTGGCGCGAGCTTTCACGCGAGGATGCCCTTCACCACCTGCCCATGCACGTCGGTCAGGCGAAAGTCGCGGCCTTGGAATTTGTAGGTGAGGCGCTCGTGGTTGATGCCGCAGAGGTGCAGGAGCGTGGCTTGCAGGTCGTGGACGTGGACGGGATTCTCCGCGGCGTGAAAGGCGAACTCATCGCTGCTGCCGTAGATGCAGCCGCGCTTCACGCCGCCGCCGGCGAGCCAGACGGTGAAGGCGCGCGGATGATGGTCGCGGCCATGCGCTTTCCGATTGGTGATGTCGCCTTGCACAAACGGCGTGCGTCCGAATTCGCCGCCCCAGATGACGAGCGTGTCGTCGAGCATGCCGCGCGCTTTCAAATCCTGCACCAGCGCGGCGCTCGGCTGATCGGTGTCCCTGGCTTGGATGGGGAGTTGCGTCGGCAAATTGCCGTGCTGATCCCAGCCCGCGTGCAGGAGCTGGATGTAACGCACGCCACGTTCGGCGAGGCGCCGGGCCATGAGACAGTTGTAGGCGTAGCTGCCTTTGCGCTTCACGTCGGGGCCGTAGAGGTCGAGCACGCTCTGCGGTTCGCTCGAAAGATCGGTCAGCTCGGGCACACTGGCCTGCATCTTGAACGCCATCTCGTATTGCGCGACGCGCGTGGTGATCTCGGGGTCGGCGACCCGCTCGTGCGCGAAGTGATTCATCTCCGCGAGGCCGTCGAGCATCGTGCGGCGCAGCTCGCGGCTCATGCCGTCGGGATTGCTCAGATACAGCACCGGATCGCCCGCGCCGCGAAATGGGACGCCCTGGAATTTCCCCGGCAGAAAGCCCGCGCCCCAATAGAAGTCGTTAAAAAACTGTCCGCAGCTCGCCTCCTGGTCGCGCGAAGTCATCACCACGAAACCGGGCAGATTCTCCGCCTCGCTGCCGAGCCCATACGTGAGCCACGCGCCAATGCTCGGACGGCCCGGCAGATTGTGGCCGCAGAGCATGTGCGTCACGGCGGGCGCGTGATTGATCTGCTCGCCGTGCATGGAGCGGATGAAGGTGAGGTCGTCCACGATGCTTGCGGTGTGCGGCAGCAGGTCGCTCACCCACATGCCGCAGTCGCCGCGCTGGCGCCCGCCCCACGCGGCGGGCAGACACGGCTTGGCTTTTTGATTCGCCGTCATCGTCGTGAGCCGCAGGCCGCCGAGCACGCTCTCGGGAATGTCCTGCCCGCGCATCTTGTTCAGCTCCGGCTTGTCGTCGAACAGATCGACGTGCGACGGGCCGCCCGTCTGCATCAGGTAGATCACGCGCTTCGCCTTCGGCGCAAAATGCGGGAGGCCGGGCAGGGCGCCATGGGCGGACTTTTCAGCAGCGAGCAGGGAGTGGAGGGCTGGGAGTCCCAGCGAGAGTGCGGCGGTGGTGAGGAAGCGGCGGCGGGTGAGGTGCAGGGGATTCATGGCAGGAAGATTTTGGGCAGGAAGATTTGGCGGAAATAATGTCTTCATTTTCCTGCCCAAAATGTTCCTGCCCTCTCAATGGTGGTGAAGTGGACGAGATGCCGGCCGATGTTCACCCAATGCCCGCGTGTGAGCGGGCCGTGGCGCAGGAGACCACGCATGTGCGCCTTGCAGGGATTCATGGCAGGAAGATTTTGGGCACGAAAATGGGGGGCAATATCGTCTTCATTTTCCTGCCCACAATGTTCCTGCCCTCTCGATGGTGGCGAAGTGGACGAGATGCCGGCCGATGTTCACCCAATGCCCGCGTGCGAGCGGGCCGAGGCGCAGGAGGCGACGCAAGTGCGCCTCATGTCCGTCAATCACCTCCGCCTTGAAGGTCGTGACGAAGAGGGCGCTTTCCGCATCCACGAGATGGAGCCGCTGATTCCCGAGCGGCACGCCGTCGCGCTGCATCGGGACTTGCTGCGTCACCCGCTCCTCGCCGCCCAGCCGATGCACGATGGCCTGCAGGTAGAGGGCCGTCTCCAAACCCGTGCCCCAGTCACGGAGCATCTGGACGATCCATTGGCAGAGTTCCTCGCCGCCACGCCACCGCTCGCGATGAATCTCGAAACGCCGACGTTCCGCATCGTCGAGAGTCGTGTTCCCGAAACGCGATTCCACCGAGCCGGGCCGGAAGTTGATGAGCTTGCCGCGCGTCGTGTTGGTGAGCAGGAGGTAATTGAGCAACTGCGCATCGTGGGCCGGGGTCAGCGCCGCCACGGTCTTGAGTTCGTCGATGGCGCGACCGGCTGCGATCACGTCAAGTTCGTAGGTCTTGGCGAATGTTCCGAACGTCACCTCCACGGGAGTCTCCCGAGGCGCCGGCCCGAGGCCCGCGGCGGCGAGCCGGGCGGAGAGGTCGGCTTGATAGATCGTTTCATCGCAGAGCCGGCCCATCTCCCGCTGCGCGGCCAAGGCGTGGCGCATCACCTCGTAGTCGAGTTCGCGCATGTCCGCTGCGCTCAGACGCGGCAGCTTGATCGGGCAGGAAATGGGCATGGGTTTTTGGGCAGGAGGATTTGGGGCAGGAAAATGAAGAAAGGGGTCAGGACTTTGCGCGGAAGTCCATCGGCTCATCCACCTCCCAATTTGCCTGCCCAAAATCTTCCTGCCCTCATTCATCGGCTCAGCGTCTCGTCGAGGTTGAGAATGAGCAGACACATCGTCGTCCACGCGGCGTGCTCGGTGGGATCGAGGTTTGCGGGGCGCGGGGCTTCGCCGATGGCGATCAGTTTTTCCGCGTCGGCTTGGTGCGCGGTGAAATGCGCGCGGGATTTCGCCAGCGTCGTTTTCAATGAAGCGAGTTCACGCGGCTCGGGAGCGCGGGCCGTGGCCGCACTGAGGAGTTGGTGCAGTCGGGCCTCGTCGTCGGGGAGCGCGACGAGGCGCCCGGCCCAGACGCGGGCGGCTTCGACGTAGGTGGTGTCGTT
>JBGSYE010000462.1:0-6106 GCA_041751075.1 Chthoniobacteraceae bacterium | reverse complement strand
ACACCCGGCGCGGCGTCGAGGATGCGCGCGGCGGTATTCACCAGCGCGGCGACGGTGGCGCGGTCCCCATGCACGCCGCCGTGCAGCACGGCCCGGATCGGCGGATCGCCGACCACGCGGACTTCGTCACGCGGGTCCACGGCGTCGAGATACATCTTCAGGTCGAGGACGACGGCCTTTCCGTCCGGGCACTCTGCTTCGGCCCGATGGTGGATGCCGCAGGTCAGGCCGCGCGCGACGGCCATGAATTCCGTCTTGATGTCATGCGGCGCGAGCATCGGTTCGCAGGTCTCACGGATGCCGCCGATCTTCCAGCCGAGACAGTGCGCGACGAGCGCGAGTGATTCGACGAGGCCGACGTGGCCCATTTTCCCCTCGCGGAAGAGCCGGCGAAATTCATCGGGGTCGAGCCCGCTGCCGATCTTGCGCTGGAGCGGCATGCGGCGCAGCGAGGCATTCACCACGCGATCCACCTCGATGCGCTCGACGGTCCGGCACACACCGGTGAGGCACACGGCGAGCAAGTCCATGACGTAGCCCGGATTCACGCCGGTGCCGACGAGGCGCGAGCCGTGCGCTCGTGCGATCTCATCGAGCTGCGCCGCCAGGGTCGCTTCCTTGAGCTGCGGAAAGAGCAGCTCCTCGCACGACGACACCACGCTCACTCCGGCGCGCGCGAGCGCTTCGAGCTGCGGATACGCTGCGGCGAAGCGCGACACGGTGCTGTGCAGCACGACCTCGGGCTTCGCGACCGCCGCGAGTTCCTCGAAGGATCCGAAAATCTTCGCGCCGTCGAGCGCGGCGAGGCCGGTGAGTTCGCCGAGCGATTTGCCGATCTTCGCCGGATCGATGTCCACTCCGCCGACGAGTTCCACCCACGGTTTGGAAGCCGCGAGCTTGAGCGCTTCGAGACCGATGGGACCGAGACCGAATTGGGCGAGTTTGATTTTCATGAGTTGCGTTGGGTTGGCGTTCATTTCAGGAGATTGAAAAAGAGGGTGATGTTCAGCGAATTCGAGAAGTCGATGAGGATGGCGCCGACCAGCGGCACCACGAGAAAGGCGCGCGGCGCTGGGCCGAAGCGATCGACGAGCGACTTCATATTCGCAACGGCATTCGGCGTCGCGCCCAGGCCGAAGCCGCAATGCCCTCCGGCCATCACCGCGGCATCGAAGTCGCGCCCCATGCAGCGAAAGGTGACGTAGCGCGCGAAGACCGCCACGAGCACGACTTGCCCGGCGAGAATGACCAGCATGGGCACCGCGGCATTTGCCAGCTCGATGAGGTTCAAGCTCATCATCGCCACGGTGAGGAAGAAGGCCAGGAGCACGGACGCGATCACGTCGATCGTCTCGGAGGAAATCCAGCGCCGTCCGGCGAGATCGAAGGCATTGCGAATGAGGACGCCGAGGACCATCGCGCCGATCTGTGCGGGGAAGGCGAGCCCCGTCATCTGGATGAAATGGCTCATCCACGCGCCGCCTTTGATCCCGACGAGGACGAGCAGGAGATGGGTGAGCGCAGTGCCTCCGATGGAAAGCAGATTGCGCAGGTCGGTGAAGATGCCGGCCTCGGCGGTCGCCCCGCCTTCGAGGCTCACCATCGGTCCGGCCTGCGACTTCAGCTCACGGCGACGGATCAAGCGTCCGCCGACGGGCCCGCCGATGAGCCCTCCCGCGACGAGCCCGACCGTCGCGGCCGCGGCGCCGAGCACTGCGGCACTTGGCAACCCGAGCTTTTCCAGCACGGGCGCAAATCCGATGGCCGTGCCATGACCGCCGGTCATCGCGATGCTGCCGCAGACGAGCCCGAGCAGCGGATTCACTCCGAGCAGTTTGGCGAGGGCGATGCCGAGCACGTTCTGAAAAGCGGCGAGCACGGTGGCGAGGCCCCAGAAGATCGCCACCTGCACGCTGCCCCGCCGCACCACGTCCCAGGTCGCATTCAGGCCGATGCAGGTGAAGAAGCCGATCATCAGCGGGAGATTCACGCCCTTGGCCGGCGCGTGGACCCACTCCGGCTCGATGGTCACGAGCCACGTCCACCACTGCGCGCTCACCTTGCCGGCAAATTCGATCGTGCCCGCACCGGAGAGATTGAAGGCGAGCACGCCCAGCGAGACGAGCAGTCCGCCGACGACCGGCGCGGGGATATTAAATCGCCCGAGCACCTTGACGTGGCGCACGCACCATTCGCCGATGAGCAACACGGGAACGGCGGCGAGAACGGGAATCCAGGCGGAGAGGGTCATTTCACGAAGTCCAGAGCCCGGCGGAAAATCGCTACATCCACACTCGACCCGGAGCAGAGGATCGCGACGGTCTTGCCGCGGCACTCGAACGCGCCGGATAGCGCCGCAGCGAGAGCGATGGCGCCCGCGGGTTCGAGCACGAGCTTGAGATGGGTGAAGGCCATCGCCATCGCGTGCAGCGTGTGCTCGTCCTCGACCAGGAGCCCTCTGGTGATGCGCTCGCGCAAAGTGCGGAAGGGCAGTTCGGCCGGAATCGGCGTCTGGATTGCATCGCAAATGGATGTGTATCCCGGCTCGATCCCGACGCGCTCGCCACGCTCCAGCGACCGCGCGGTGTCGTCGAAGCCCGCCGGCTCGACGGTGAAAATCTGCGTGCCCGGCTGGCGCTCCGCGAAGGCGAGGGCGATCCCCGCGGAGAGTCCGCCTCCGCCGCACGGACAGAGCACCGCGTCGATCGGCTCGGAGAATTGATCGAGCAACTCCATCCCGCTCGTGCCGTAGCCGGCGATCACCCAGGCATCATCGCCCGGCGGCACCACGGTGAGGCCGCGCTGCGCGGAAAGTTCGCGCGCCATCTCCTCGCGCTGGGTCTTGTTTGCGCGGTCGTAGTAGAGCACCTCGGCGCCGAAGCCGCGGCAGTTGGCGACCTTCACAGTCGGCGCGTCCTTCGGCACGATGATCGTCGCCGGGATGCCGAGCAGCTTCGCCGCGCACGCGACGGCCTGGCCGAAATTCCCCGTCGAGAACGCGACGATCCCGCGCCGGCGCTCATCGTCGGAAAGTCGCGAGAGGCGATTGTATGCGCCGCGGAATTTGTACGAGCCCGTGCGCTGCAGCGACTCCGCCTTGAAGAGCAGGCGCCCGCCGGTGAGCGCACTGAGTTCGGGCGATTCGAGCAACGGAGTGACCGTCGCGTGACCACGCAGCATTTCCTGCGCAGCGACGAGATCGGCGAAAGTGGGAGATCGGAGATGGATACTCATACGGATGAGAGAGCTGCGAGCGGTGAGCCCGGGTACCATACGCGTCCCGCGTGTTGGTCGCAGCGTCCCGCCGCGACGGACTTCCTGCGGCATCCGATCCCCGCAAGAGCTCCGCGCATGCAGACCCACCCGGTTAGTTCCCGCGGCGCGGAGCTCTTGCTGAGCTGTGCGCACCATGAAAGTCCGTTTCGGCGTGACGCCGAAACCAACACGCGGGACGCGTGTGGTACCCGGACTCGACCGCCTGCCTCTCTAGTGATTTGGAAACGCATGACTTCGGTGACGACGGTGAAGCGGCGGCGCTCACCACCCGAGCGCCATGCCTCCCGCCCGTGGTTCGCTCGCGCCGACGAGCGTTTTTCCATTCGGTCCCAGCCCGATGATTTGCGAGGCCCCTTGCGGGAGATTGTTCAAGGTGTGTCCGCGCTTTCCGAGAGCGCGCTGGATTTCCGCCGGCATCGTTTTCTCCACCCACAGCTCATCCGGCCGCCACTGGTGATGGATGCGCGGCTGCGCCAGCGCTTCATCGAGCCGCATCCCGAGATCGAGGATGCCGACGAGATTTTGCACCGTCTGCGAGATGATCGTCGGCCCGCCCGCCGCTCCGAGCGCGAGGATCGGCTGCCCATCCTTCAGCACGATCGTCGGGCTCATGCTCGAGAGCGGGCGTTTCCCGGGCGCGACGGCATTCGCCTCGGCGCCCACGAGCTTGAAGGCATTCGCCACGCCGGGCTCGACCGAAAAATCGTCCATCTCGTTATTCAGCAGGATGCCGGTGCCGGGCACGATGACCTTCGAGCCGAAGCCGGTGTTGATCGTCTGCGTGCAGGCGACCCAGTTTCCCTCCGCATCGGCGACGGAAAAGTGCGTAGTGTGTTTTTCGAAGAAGCGCTTGTCCGCTTCGGGCGGCGTGCCGTGGGTCGGCACTTCGATGGCGTGGTCGAGCTGGATGCGTGCGGCGAGTTCGCGAGCATAGCCTTTTTCGGCGAGACCGCGCGGGACATTGACGAAATCCGGATCGCCGAGCCAGAAAGCGCGATCGGCAAAGGCCAGCTTCATCGCCTCTGCGATGACGTGGTGCCGCTCGCCGACACCCTTGAGCGATTTGAGGTCGAAGGTTTCGAGAATGTTCAGAATCTGCGCGACATGGACCCCGCCGGAGCTGGGCGGCGGCATCCCGACGATGGTGTAACCGTGATACTCGGTGATGAGCGGTTCGCGCTGCTTCACCACGTAGTTTGCAAAGTCCGTCGCCGTCATGATCCCGCCGTGCTCCTTCATCCACGCGGCCACGTCGTTCGCAAAAGGTCCGCGGTAAAACCAATCCGCGCCCTCCTTCGCCATCGCCCGGTAACTCCGCGCGAGGTCCGCCTGCTTAAGCACGTCGCCCTCGATCAGCGGTGAACCGTCCGGCTTGAAAAAGATCGCGCGCGGCGACTCGAAGAGCTTCAGCTTCTCCGCCGCACTCTGGAGCTTGCGCGCATAGACGAAGTCGATCGGAAACCCATCCTCCGCAATCTGCGCCGCGGGCAGGAGCAGGTCCGCGAGCTTTTTCCGGCCATACTTCGCGACGACCTGCGCATAGACCGCCAGCGCACCCGGCACGCCGCTGGCGAGCGCGCCAGTCTGGCTGAGTTCGGTGTGGCCCTTTCCATTCCTCATGAACATGTCGCGCGTCGCCGCCGCGGGCGCCATCTCGCGACCGTCGAGCGCGACGAATTCCCCATTCGCCCGCCGGATGAGCATGAAGCACCCGCCGCCGATCCCTGAGTTGTGCCCATCGACAACCCCGAGCGTGAGCCCCACGGCGACCGCAGCGTCGATGGCATTGCCGCCGGTCTTCATCGCGTCGATGCCCGCCTGTGTGGCGAGCGGATGGACAGAGGCGACGATGCCGTGGATGCCCTGGGCGTAGTTCGCGAGGAGCGGCGCGGCGCTCAGGAAGAGCGCGAAGCAGCCGCGAAAGAGGATGCGGAGTGGTTGCATAGGGGTGTGCCTCGCGCCCGGTTTGCAATCGGCGTGCCGGGCGGCGGCTGTGGGGGTGAAAAGATCGGAGATTTTCCGGCTTTCCCTCGTGCGGCGAGGGAAAATTCGCGTGGTGCGCTGAAGTGTGACGGATGGGAGACTGGTGTGGATGCGTTGTAGTGCGAACAACGGCGTTGCCGCTGGCACGACGCGGTGGTGGGTCCGGGAGTCGCCGCTACTCCTCTGCGGTGACGGCGACGAGGAAGGGGGAAGCGCTGGGCGCGACGATGCGGAAATCCAGCGACTCGATCCGCTTTTCTGGATGCGGGTTGCGCCAGGTCATCTGGTAGAGCGACACGCTGCGCGGCTGGCGCTTGCCGGACTGCCAATCGTGCTTCCCCGTCCACGCGACCACGAGCGGCGGCGGAGCGATCCATCCGTCGTCGTACTCGGTCTGCGCGATGTCACGGCCATTGATCGCGGGCGCGATCTCCGTGGTGCCGTCGGCGTAGTGGATGACGTACTCGGCGAGCGCGCGGGCGGGCGCTTTCTCCGCGTAATGAGCGGCGTGCAGGAAGTGCAGGGTCGCGCACTTCTGCGCGATCCGGATGCCGGCGACCTCCTGCGGCAGCCGTTGTTTCGCACGCCAGTTATCGAGGTCGATGCTGCCGCGCGCATCGAAGGTGACGCCGGCCAGTGTGTGCAGCCTCGGCGTGAGCTCTTCCAGACCGAGAATGAACTTCATGCCGATTCGGCGCTGAAGCGGGCGGTTGTAGTGCAGCGTGAGGTCGATCTGCCGGGGCGAGGCTTCCGCCGATCGGCGGGGAAAACGCGTGGCCACTGCGCGATCGGCGAGAGCTTCCTCGTGCCGCCCGAGCGCCGTGAGTGCGGCACCGCGCGCGCGATG
>JBGSYE010000461.1:0-2912 GCA_041751075.1 Chthoniobacteraceae bacterium | reverse complement strand
GCCACCACGCGTTCGGATGCGCGAGATGCGCGACCCATTGCGCGGTCGTCTCCTCATGCAGTCTCGGACGGGCGGGCCGCCGCATCTCCAGCGGCACGATGCGCCAGATGCGACCGAGACCGATCGGCTGGTCGAGGCCTTGCTTTTCGATGTGCTGACGCAGGTAGGTGGTGAGCGAGATGCGGTGCTGGAGAACGCCGCGATAGAAATCGACGACGTAAAGCGCGCCGTCAGGACCGGTGGTGAGATTGACCGGGCGGAAGCGCTCGTCGGTCGAGGCGAGGAACTCACGCTGGTCGTAAGCCTCGCGCGCGCTGAGTGTGCCGCGCTCGGCGGTGAGGATGTTGCGCTTGATGAGATTGCCCGCCGGTTCGCAGACAAACGCATTCCCGTAAAACTCGGCCGGAAAGAGATCGCCGCGATAGATCCACGGCGCGCATGCCGCGGTGAATTCCTTCAGCTTGTAGTCGCGCAACATCTCGGGCCGGTAGCCGCGGTTGATGCCGGGAGTGACTCGGATCGGCCACACAAGTTGGTTCGCCGCGACCTTCACGTTGGCGCCCGCGGCGCGGAGATGGTTCGGGTTCCGGCCGAGATAGTGCGAGGGCGCGATGTCGCCGCGTAGCTGATCGCTGTTCGAGTTGTGGAACAGGCGGCCGTAATCGTCCTGGCTCAGCCCCCACTGGCCGCGGAAGGTCGTCGTGCCGCGTTCCCACTGGCCGTTGCGAAATCGGAACTTCGCGGAGTAGGCGCCGCTGTAGATCCAGTTGTCAAAGGCCCGGAGCAGGCTGTTCGGTGCGCGCTCGGGGTTGGCGAGCTCGGGCCGCTTGGGATCGACCTGCACGCCGTAGTCGCTCGCGACTTCGGTCTTCTCGTCGCACTTCCCGTCGCCATCGGTGTCGCGGCAAAACCACAGCATCGGCGGCGCGCCGATGAGCACGCCGCCGTGCGCGAGTGCGAGCGCACGCGGCATGATCAGCCCATCGAGAAAGACGTCGCTCTTGTCCATGCGTCCGTCGCCGTCGGTATCGGTGAGGACGACGACGCGGCCGGTCGGCAGGTCTTCGCCGACACCATTGAGGTGCGGCATGTAGCTGCGCATTTCGACAACCCAGAGCCGGCCATCCGGCCCAAAGGTCGCGGCGACCGGATCGCCGATGAGCGGTTCGCTGGCGACCAGTTCGACGCGAAAACCCGGCGCGACTTGGAAGGTCTTCAGTTCGTCTTCCGGCGAGAGCGCCGGCGAAGGCGGGGTGAGTTCAGCCGGCACGATCAGCGCCTGCGTTTCGCCAGCCTTGTCGCCGATCTGCGCGCGAAGCGGATGTGTGGCGGCAAGGCATGTGAGCACGAAGTGGACGGCGCGAGTCATGGGTGTTGAATGAAGAAAATTCTGCTGAAGCGCGGCGCGATGGTTCACGGGCTATTTCGTTTTCGGCGCGAGTTCCCCAGCCATCTCGAGCAGCGCGTCGAGCATCTTGACTGCGGCCTGGGGCTCGAGCGAGTTCGTCCCAGGCCAGGTCTCATAGCCGCCGAGTTCAAAGTGCCGCGGCGTCGGCAGGTAGCCGAAGTAGCCGTGATTCAGCTCGACCATGAAGGAGTGCGCGAAGGGGCTGCGCTTTTTGAACTCCAGACCCGTCTCCGCGAAGGTCTCGCACGGGGTGGTGCCGATGCCAATGTCGCCGATCTGGAATACTTGCACCGGGATGAGCGCGGGGTTGGTCGCCTGCGCGAGACGCTGCACCCGACCGGCGTAAGCGAGTGATAGATCGACTTTGCCCGTCGTCGGCGGGACACCCGAGGGCAGCTTTTCCTTCGCCCACGCCAGCCGCTCCGGTTCGATCTGCCGCCACGAGAGCGGCAGTTCGCGAAAACGCGCGTCGAGCGTCGCGTGACCTTTCCACGCTACCTTCGCCAGCGCGTCGTTCACCTTCTTCGCCACATCCTCGGCAACAAAACGCATCTGCGCGTAGGGCGGTTTGCCCGCGCGCGGCTTGGCGTAGTTGTTGTTGTTGATGTCGCCGCTCGTGCCGTTGGCCATGAGCGCGACGAAGGGCGGTTCATTTTCCCCGGCGTTTTGCAGCTTCTTCAAAGCCTCGCAATACATGCCGTAGTAGTCCGCCGAGATGTCGCCGCTGGCGACCCCGCCGACGTAGTGCAGCGAGTAGGCCGAAAAGACAGAGATCATCTTCCCGCCGGGCTCGCGCAGCGCGATGAAGGAGATCGTCGGATCGGTCGGACCCGCGGGCTCGATGAGATTCGGGCTTCCGCCGGGCGGGTTCATCTTCACCTTGTCCACTTGGCCAAAGGGATTCACCGGCGCGGTCCCTTCGCGCATGTGCCAGCGTCGATTGAAGACGTGCTCGGGCGCTTCCGCCGTGCCGAAGGCAATTTCCGCCGGCCGCAGGTGGTTGATCGCCCGTCGCACGCCGTCCGCGATCCGTCGCGCGACAAAGCTCTGATAGTCATCCAACTCCTGCTCCGAGGTGTAGCGGTTCTCCCCCAGCGCGCTCGCCGCGGAGTGCGTGTGCGTGCCGGAGACCATCACCCGCTCCGGCGGGATGCCCGTCGCCTCTTTGATCAGCCGCCGCGCTTCGATACTCACGCTGCGGTGCATTCCGAGGAGGTCGCAGACAACGAAGGCGAGCATCGTCTTGCCGTCGTCGAGCACCAGGCAGCGCGCGTGCAACTCGTCGTGCACTCCGGTCGCGGGAAAGGGCGCGAACCCACCGACGATTTTCAAGCCGAGTTCGGGCGTGATGTTGCTCGTCGCCGCGCCGGCGCGAAACGGTTCAGCAGCCAGCGCAGCGCTGACGAGCAGGGAAATGGTGAGAAGGAATGAGCCGAGACTTTTCATGGGTGGTGTGAGTTAAAGCTTGAGCGGTTCAGGCCCGGCCTGGCGCGATCGAGCGGGC
>JBGSYE010000460.1:0-4729 GCA_041751075.1 Chthoniobacteraceae bacterium | reverse complement strand
CGGGACGCTCCTTCCACTGCCGAATCCATGAGGCCAAACACCCTCCCGCCTCCCGCAGGCGCTGTCGGGGAGGATAGTCACACCGGCCTGACCCACGGACTCATCCGCTCGCTGATCTGGCTGTATTTCATCCTGATCATCGTCGAAGGCCCGCTGCGAAAATGGATTCTTCCCGAGCTGGCCAATCAACTCATCCTGGTCCGCGATCCGGTGGTCTTCATGATCTACGCGGTGGCGCTCGGTTCGGGGGTCTTTCGCATGCACTGGATCACCCTGCTCCTCATGGTGGTGGGAGCGGCGTCGCTGGCGGCGGCGATGCTCGCGGGGCATGGCAATCCGGGCGTCGCACTCTACGGTCTGGACTCGAACTTCCTGCACCTGCCTCTGATCTTCATCATCGGAGATGTGATGACGCGCCGGGACGTGCTGAAAGTGGGGAGGTGGATCCTCGTGCTGACCATCCCGATGGCGGTGCTGATGGTGATGCAGTTTCGCTCGCATCCGAATGCCTATGTGAACGTCGGTCCGGGCGGCGCGGTCGGATCGCAAATGGCGGCGGCGCTGGGGAAGATTCGCCCGCCAGGACTCTTCACCTTTGTCACCGGGTCGGCCATGTTTCTCACGCTGGCGAGCGCGTTTGTGGTGTTCGGATTTCTCGAGCGCAAGATTTACAACCGCCTTTTCCTCTGCCTCTGCAGCCTGGCGCTCATCCTCAGCGTCATGGTCTCCTCCTCCCGCCTGGTCCTGGGCGGGATCAGCGTCGTCTTCCTGATGATCGGCGTGATCGGGCTCTACAATCGCGTCGTGATCCGCAGTGCGCTGGCCATGCTGGTGCCGCTGGGAATGGTCTTCCTGGTCGCCGCGAGCCTCGATATCTTCCACGAAGGCAAGGTCGTCTTTGAGGCGCGTCTCGAAAATACCGGCGACAGTTCGGCGACCCTGGTCCAGACCGCTTCGAGCTGGTCCGAACGTGTCCTGGGCGATTTTATCGCCGGATTCAGCGCCCTGGAAAGCGCGCCAGCCTTGGGCCGGGGAATCGGCTACGGCACCAACGTCGGCGCGCGGCTGCTGACCGGGAACGTGGGCTTCCTGGCCAACGAGAGGGAGTGGGGAAGGATCGTCATCGAGATGGGACCCATCCTGGCCGCGCCGTATCTTTTGGCGCGAGTCGCCATCGTGCTGCTGCTCTTCCAGCGAGCCGCACAAAGCGCCGGGCGCGGCAATTTCCTGCCGATGCTGCTCTTTGGAAGCTGCGGACTGGGCATGATGAATGGACAATTCGGGGTCGCCGCGACCCTCGGCTTCATCGTCTTGCAGGCAGGCCTATGTCTGGCAGCCTCCCACGGCGAAGCGCCGCCCAGTCCGGAGACTGCGGGGAAAGCCGGGTCGGCCACGGGGAAGCGCCACCGTGGCCGGTCGGTGTACGCCGAGGCCATGCTCGGCCCGCCAAAGGCGGGCGACGATTCCGAGCGCTGAAGCCCGGCTTGCGGGTGTTTGGTCACTTTCGTCGGCGAAGGGGGCAGGGCGGCGCGGCGTGCCACCGAGGCAGTCTCGGCGCAACCGCCCCCGCCACCGACTCTCGCCATCGCCCTTCTCATTCGCATGAAACCAGCTAGGTTCCCGCGCTTTCCAACGCCGTAATGAGAATCTCTGCCGCACTCTTGCTGACCCTTTGCACCGCCGCCCTCGCCGAGCAGGCGCCGGTCACGGCACTCCTTCCCAGCGTCCCCGCTTTTCGCACGGACACCCCCGCCCCCGCCGAACCGCCTCCCACTCCAGCGCCCGACCCGAATACCGAACCGCCCGTCGCCAAAGCCATCCCGGTGGCCGTGCGCGATGTCACCACGCAGCTCCAGATTTTCCTCGATCAACAACTCTTCGGCCCCGGCAAGATCGACGGCGCGCCGGGCGAATTCGTGACCAAGGCGCTGAAGCGCTACCAGCGTTCGCGCGGCCTCCCGGAGACGGGCGCGATCGACGAAAATGTCCCGCTTGACTCCGTCTTCCCCGTGTACACGCACTACACCATCCAGCAGAGCGATCTGAAGTACGTCGGCGACCTCCCGCGCACTCCGCAGGAGCAGTCGAAAAAGAAGTATCTCCCCTACACCTCGCTGCTCGAATTCCTCACTGAGCGCTACCACTGCTCGCCGGAATTCCTCATCAAACTGAACCGCGGGAAAAGCATGTACAGCCTGAAAGTGGGCGACGAAGTGCGCGTGCCGAATGTCGAGCCCTTCAAGATGGAAGAAGTGCCCGAGGCTGGCCTCATGCCTGAGCTGCCGCAATACGTCGAACGCGTCATCACCGTGAATCGTGCCGAACGCCTGCTCGATCTCCACGAAGGCGACCGCCTGCTCTGCACCGTCCCGATCACCCCCGGCGGCGGCAACCTACAGACCCCTGCCGGAAACTGGAAACTCGTCGGCATCGCCGCCATGCCCACCTTCCGCTGGGACAAGAGCGTGCTCATGACCGGCAAACGCAGCAAAGTGTACTACAACCTCCCGCCCGGCCCGCGGAACCCCGTGGGCGTCATGTGGGCCGGCCTGAACAAACCCGGCATCGGCATCCACGGCACCAATAGCCCGCAAAACATCGGCCGCACCGCCAGCCACGGCTGCATGCGCGTGGCGAATTGGGACGCCATCCGGCTCTGCAAGATGATCACCAAAGGGATGACCGTGGTGATCAAGTAGGCCGTCACTCGCGCACGAAGAGGAACACGACCCCTCCCGCGCGGATAAGATCGCCGTCGCGCAGTTCGCGGCGACCGAGCTTTTGCGCGACGCCTTCGACGGTTGTGCCATTAGACGAACCCGCCTCCTCCACCACGAAGCCACCGTGCTCCAAGCGCACGGCAAAGTGCCGCCGGCTCAATTCGTGACGCCCATCGAAACGCACCTCACATCCTTCCCCGCGCCCGATTGTCACCCCGTTGCCAATCGCAACACACTCCGCAGCCGTGCTGCCGGGGCGACGGAAAACGAGCGCCGGTCCTTGAGGCGGCGAGGGTAGCGCGGCCAGCAGACTTGCCGCCTGCGCAAGCTGCGCCCGCAGCGTCTCGGTCTCGGAAGTGCCGCGCAGCAGGGTCTGGCTGGCGGCGGCGAGGGATTCAGTGCGGATGTCGTCGGGCATGGGAGCGGATTCAGATTTCAGCTTTCGGATTTTCGACGGCCTCGCCTTCCATCTCGGCGAGCAGCTCGCGCAGGCGGTTCACCATCCGGTTCTTGATTTGATACACGGCATTTTCCTTGAGCCCGAAGGCCGCCGCGACCTCCGCCACAGGCCGGCCTTCCAGCGCACAGGCCCGGAAGACCGCAACCGTCTCCGCCTTGCTGTGCGGATCTTCGAGCACGCGGCGCAGGGCTTCTTCGAGCAAGCTCTGCCGCCACGCCGCCTCGACCGCTTCGTCGCCGTGCGCTGCTTCTGCAGGCAGACGCTCGTGCAGCGGATCTCCCTCCTCCGGCGCCGCATCGAGCGAAACGAGCCGCTCTCGATGCCCCCGGCGACGCGCTTCCCGGACCTTGTTGGCGACGATCGTGAGTAGCCAATTTCGAAAGCGCCCCTGCGCCGGGTCGTAGGTGAAAGTGGGCAGCTTGCGCACCAGCACGATCATCGTCTCCTGCAAAGCATCGCGCGCCCCGTGCTCCTCCAGTCCCTGCTTCTGCGCAAAGCTTACGATCACCGCCGCGTATTTCGCATAGAAAAGCTCCCAGTCGTCCTCGCCCGGTTCGGTGGCGAGACGTTCGAGCAGACTCTTCTGCGTGCCGAGGTCCATCGCGCGGGACGCTATCGAGAATGCGGGCGCTGACGAGCATCGAGTAGAGCCGAACGTTGGAGAAAAACGCGCAAATTCCCGGTGGGGGCTGGGAGCCGCCACCGGGAATCGAGCGCTCGACGTTGAACTCTCAGTATTCGAGAAACGAGATCGTGCTGGCGCGGCCTGCCACAGCGGGCTGAATGATGCCGCCACCGCCCAACCTCCAGCTCAGCGGGTCACTGCCGGGAGTCGTGTTGGAAACCATCGCCACCATCTTTCCAGTGGTCGTTTGGGCGACCGTGAGCGTCGTGCCGCGGGCGAGGTCATACCGCGCCATCCTGTTCGGGTTGTAGCTGCTCGCGACCTTGAAGATATTGTCCGTCGGCAGCGAATTGGTGCTGACCTCGTTGGAGAAGATCGCCTGCCAAAAGCCATAGGCAGCGAGCAGCGACTTCCGGAAGGAGGAACCACTTGTTTCACCCCGGTACGTCCGCTGCACTGGGATATACAGGCCGGGGATCGCGGGGGTTGATTGCCAGCGATCCCAATCGAACTGCGTGTCGATATAGAGCGCTCCATTGCCGGAGATCTTCAGGTTTTCGCTGTAGGGTGAAGTGACCGTCATGAGCGTGACCTTGCCAGTGTCGAAGACTCTCAAGCGTCCCGGGAGTTGGAGGTCGCGCGAGCCGGCTTCGGTCAGGACGCTCACGAGGATATTGCCGTAATGGATGCTGTCGGCGACGGCGGATTGGACTGTGGCGCACACCGCGACAAGAGCGAGCGCTCCACGGGCGGTGAGGTGGGTGAGGATGTTTTTCATGGTCGTGTGTTTTTCTTCCTGAGGATTTGTTTTGGTTTGTTTTTCCGCGCCTCGGAAGTGAGTCGCGTTGGGGGCTATTGCGGCGGCGGCGGGCTTCCTTACGCGCGCTCGAAACTTTTTTTACGCGGCGGCGAGCGCGCGGCGCA
>JBGSYE010000459.1:0-3152 GCA_041751075.1 Chthoniobacteraceae bacterium | reverse complement strand
AGTTCATCCGCCGCGACACGAATGGGGTCGTCACCTTTCTCATCGTCCGCGAGACTGGCGAGACGGATCCGAGCGGGCTCGCCCACGGATTTGCCTCCCGGGAACACCCCACGGCCCGCCCGCCGACACTGCGCCTCAAATAATCCTCCCCGCCATGAAGAAACTGCCGCTCCTGCTCGCCTGTCTCGCCTCCACCGCCGCGTTTGCCGCGGATGATGCGGAGCGCGAGGCGATGAAGTTTTTCGAGAAGGAAGTACGGCCAGTGCTCGCGAATCGCTGCTACGAGTGCCACGGCGAGAAGAAGCAGAAGGGCAGCCTGCGCATGGACCACATCGGCTACATCAAGGCTGGCGGGGATTCCGGGCCGGCGCTGGTGGCGGGCGATCCGGACAACTCGCTCCTCATCGAGGCCGTGCGTTACAAGGATCTCGACTTCGAAATGCCGCCGAAAGAAAAGCTGCCGGACAAGGAGATCGCGATCCTGGAGAAGTGGGTGAAGCTCGGCGCGCCGTGGCCGGAGACGGAAGGGACGCGCGTGACGGTGGATGAGCACGGCTTTACCGAGAAGGATCGGAAGTTCTGGTCCTTCCAGCCGCTCACCGATCCGACGCCTCCGGAAGTGAATAGCGAGTGGGCGCGTACGGACATCGACCGTTTCATTGCGAAGAAGCACGAGGAGCTGAAGCTCACGCCGGCGCCCGAGGCGAGCCGGCAGGAACTCGTCCGCCGGCTTTACTTCGATCTGCACGGACTGCCGCCGACGAAGGCGCAGGCGGATGCCTTCGTGCAGAGCACCGATCCGCAGGCGTACGAAAAGCTCATCGACGAACTGCTCGCGAGCCCGCGCTTCGGCGAACGCTGGGCGCAGCACTGGCTCGACCTCACGCGCTACGCGGAGAGCGATGGCTACAATCAGGATGCGGTGCGGCCTGCGGCGTATGCGTATCGCGACTACGTCATCAAGAGCTTCAACTCGGACAAGCCCTACCATCAGTTCGTGCGCGAGCAGCTCGCGGGCGACGAGATTGATCCGAAGAATCCCGACGTGCTCGTGGCGACGAGCTACCTGCGCAATCCCATCTACGAGTACAATCAGCGTGACGCGCGCGGGCAGTACGACGTGATCCTCACGGACATGACGGACAACGCGGGCGAGCTTTTCCTCGGGCTCAGCTATGGGTGCGCGAAGTGCCACGACCACAAGTTCGATCCCATCCTTCAGAAGGATTACTACCGGCTGCGCGCGTTCTTCACGCCGGTGCGCTGGCGCGATGACCTCAAGCTCGCGACCGACGAGGAGAAAGCGCGTCACGCCGAGCAGCAGTCGAAGTGGGAGGAAGCGACGAAGGACATCCGCGCGCAAATCGACGCGATCGTCGAGCCGCTGATCCAGCGCGCCATCCACAAGGCCTACGAGAAATTTACCGACGACATCCGCGCGATGGTGGACCGGAAGCCGGAGGAACGGATGCCGGAGGACTGGCAGTTCTCCTACTTCTGCGAGCGGCAGATGGAGTATGAACGCGAGCGTTTCGATGCGCAGAAGTCGATCAAGAAGCCGGAGGACAAGGCGCGCTACCAGGCGCTGCTCGAAGAGCTGAAAAAGTTCGACGACATCAAACCGAAACCCCTCGTGGACGCCTTCATCGCGACCGATGCGACGGCGAAGGGACCGAAAAACATTCTCAAGACCCGCAAGGGCGAGCAGGACATCGCGCCGGGATTCCTCACGCTGCTCGAACCGAACGAGCCGAAGATCGAGCCGCTGCCAGACTCGACCGGACGCCGCAGCGCGCTCGCACAGTGGGTCACGCGTCCCGACAACCGGCTCTCCACGCGCGTCATCACCAACCGCGTCTGGCATTACCTTTTCGGGCGCGGGATCGTCGCCACGCCGAATGACTTTGGCGAACTCGGTGAAGATCCGACGCATCCCGAGCTGCTCGATTATCTCACGCAACGCTTCCTGGCCGGCGGGTGGAGTCTGAAGAAGCTGCACCGCGAAATCCTGCTCTCCGCGACGTATCGGCAGACCGCGCATCGCGCCGTGCCGGAGATCGCCGCGAAGATCGATCCGACGAACAAGTATCTCTGGCGCTTCAATCCGCGCCGGCTCGACGCGGAGCAGGTGCGCGATGCGATGCTGGCCGCGAGCGGCGAACTCGATCTCAAGGAGGGCGGGCCTTCGACGGATGCCAATGGCACGCGGCGCTCGATCTACACGACGAAGAAGCGCAACAGTCAGAATGAGCTGCTGCGCGCGCTGGATGCGCCCGCCGGCTTTGCGAGCACTTCGGAACGGCAAAGCACGACCACGCCGACGCAGGCGCTGCTGCTCGTGAATGGCGACTGGCCGCTGGCCCGCGCGGAGAAGCTCGCCAGTCGCGTGAAGTCCGTGGAGGAGGCGTGGCAGTACGCGCTCGGACGTTCGCCGACCGCGAAGGAAATCGAGATGGCGGCGAGCTTCATCGAGAAGCGGTCGGCTTCCGCCGAGCCGCAATCCACGCCGACGGCTGCGGACAGCGCGAACGCCAGCGCCTTCAAGGAAAACACTCCGCAGGAGCGGCTCATCTCGCGGAGCGATGAGAAGGAGGGCGATGAGTTCACGGTGCAGGCAATCGTGCAACTCGACAGCATCGACACTGCAGCGGCTGTGCGCACCATCGTGTCGCGCTGGAACAATGCGAAGGACAACGTCGAAGGCTTCGGCTGGAGCCTCGGCGTCACGGGCGAGAAGTCGCGCTTCAAGCCGCGCAATCTCATCATCCAGCTCGTGGCCGAAGACGAGAACCGTAACATCGCCTACGAGCCGGTGGCCTCCGATCTCCGGCTCGAACTCGGCGTCACCTACCACGTCGCGGTGAGGGTCTCGTGCAGCGCGCACACCGTCACATTCCGCGTGCAACAGCTCGGCAAGGCGAACGCGCCGGTGCTCACCTCCGAGGCGCCGCACAGCGTCCGCGGGGGGCTTGGCTACGGCACGTCCGGGCTTGTCATCGGCGGCGTGTACCGCCGCGCGACAGCGCACCAATGGGATGGCCGTATCGAGGGAGCGCGTGTCGTGCGCGGCCTGCTCCCGGATGAAGCACTCACTTCCGATCCTGCGAAATGGACCACTCCGGCATTGGTGACCTGGAATGCCAAAGCCAGAT
>JBGSYE010000458.1:0-8001 GCA_041751075.1 Chthoniobacteraceae bacterium | reverse complement strand
TCGGAACGCGGCGGTATCGACATCAGTTACGGCGCGAACGGAAGAACCGCCTCGGTTGCCCTTCCGTGGAGTAGAAGCGCGTGACACCGCCCGTGCCGGTGTTGCCGGTCTCAATCGTTCCCCAGTTTGCGAGGTCGGTCGGGGCTTTGATACGATAGCTGACGCCGTTCGCGGCGTTGAAGCGATTTTCGACCGCCGGGAGAGCGGTCAAAACCGCATCAGGAGTGCTCTCTGCCGACGTGGGACTAAATCCGGTCGAGACCCGGAAGCCAACATCGAATCCATCGCCGTCGGTGTCCTGGACGTACGGGTTGATTGCCATCTCCTTCCCGGAATCCTCATACGTGCTGTCGAAGCCCGTGCTGACCAATCCTGTGTCGCTGAAATCCGGGTCCGCGAGGAGAAGGATTGAGCGAGCGATCGTATTCATGGGGCGCAAGTTTTTGCCGCCCCGCCTTGTAACACGCCGTCGTTTTCCCGGCTACTCGGCACTTGTCACTACAATTGCGGCCACTGCGCTCGCTGTGCGGCGGCATCCGAGGGCAATCTGCGCCGACAGCCTTGCCTCAAGCACGGACTAGCCGACGTTTCACAGGTGCCGCGTGCAGCTCGCTTGCAGGGAATTCCGCCACTTCGGCTGGCCTGAGAGCAGAGAGGTCCACCGTGGCGCGCCGCTTCGCAATGTCCGCGTAGTGCTTCATCGTGATTTGCAGCGTGGAATGCCCGAGGTAGCGCGAGACTGCTTCGATGGGCTGGCCTTGCTTCAAGAGCAGCGTGCCGCATTCCTTCCGCAATTCGTGAATCGGCTTGCGCGCCGTGATGCCTTTACCGCGGAGCCACACTGCCAGTTCGGCAAACGTGTCCTTGCACCGATAGACGGGCGTGCGCGCCAGCGGCTTCGGAGCAGAGGGCGATTCGAGCACAAACGCGCCGTGCGCCTGGGCGCGCCAGCCGCGGAGGACCGCGACCGATGCGGGATCGAGCGCGAGCATCCGCGCCGAGTCGCGGCTCTTGAGCGGATTGTGCTCCGTGGGCGTGATGTCCACTTGCGCCCGCGCAAAGTCGATTTGCGACCAAAGCAGCGTGTCCGCTTCATTGCGGCGGAGCCCGAGCACGAGGCACAGGAACAGGGCTTTGAACGTCTCGAGATGCGAGCCGGCGAGTTCCTCCCTGGCGTCGAGGAGGATCGCCGCGGGGTCGATTTTCGAGCTGTAGCGCATCGGCGGTTCGCTCTCCATGCGTGCACCCTCGAAAAAGAGCGGGCGCGGGAGAATCGCGCGGGCTTCGATGAAGTGGAGAATCTTCCGCCCGAATAACGCCTTCGCTTGGCGGAGGTTTTTGTTGAAGGAAACGCGAGCGCGATCTGTGGCCACGGGGTCCGCTCCGGCCCGCGCGAGGTAGGCTTTGCGCCAGCGTTGCAGGCCCCCGGCAGTGAGCTTTTCCAGCGGGATGGAGTCCACAGATTCACGCCACTTCGCGAGCCCGCCCGCGCGGTAATCGTGGCGGAGGTCTTTCGCGCGCATCTTCGGTTTCCGTCCGCTGCGGCATTTCAGGGCGGGAGCTTGCTCCGTGTGCGGAATGGCGAACATTTCCGAGACGATGAAGCGGAGACTCTTCCCATAGCCGTGGAGAGTCGCGGGCCGCACCGTCGAGAGTTCGCTGGCGAGTCGGATCAAATCGCCCACAGTCGGCTTTTCGATGCGCCCGCCCACGGCTTCCTCGTGCGCCAGGGCTGCGGCTTCCTCTTCCCTGCGGCGAATCACGGTCGCAGCACGCGGGCTGTACCGCTCAATCGCTGCGGGCCATCCGTCCTCCACGATGCAACGAAAGATCGCGCGGGCTTTCTCGGCGGCGGCTTCCGCGTTGCGTTCAAAGGTGAACTTTCCGCGCCGGCCCTTGTAGGCAATCTGAACGAACAAGTTGCCGTTCGCCGGTGAGACGCGGAGCGCGGGTTTCCAGTAGCCGAGCTGCGAACGAGCGAAACCACTCGGGCGCGGCTTTCGAGCGGAGGATTTCTTGTCCTCGGAGAATCCAACTTTGGCCTTGGTTGCGATTAAGTTGCATTCTTTCCGGTTCCGCTCTGTGGCGTTGTTTTCGCTCATGCGCGGACACTATCGACCGCAACTCATCTGTGCAAGGCGCTTTGCGGTCGTTTCGCGAAAAACTTAGCGGAACACAGCGGAACTTTTGAGAACCGATAAACAGAGGACTGAAAATCCTCGTGTCGCCGGTTCGATTCCGGCCCCAGCCACTTTCTCCTCATCGGGAGGAAGATACGACATTCAGCGCCCAGACAGTCATAACGAATGGCGCCTTTTTTCATAATCTGTCAGCGAAATTCCGGGTGAATTCGGGGTGTCAGGGATGGCGACGCGGCCCCCTTTGCCGGACACTCCCGCCCACCAAACCCATTCCTCGGCTCCCATTGTTTGCGTGCGATCATCCCGCTCGGGCACGGCTCTGTTGCAGCCCCCTCACCGTGGTCCGCTGCGTCCTTTCACGCTCTCCATTGTGGGCGTGAAATGCGGTCACATTCGGTCGGATTCCTGCCGAGAGTCGGCAGAAGGAAAGCAACATCGCCGTCTCCAAGCTGCTCCGCCTGGACTGCGAAAATTTCGACGGCGCGCGCGGCTCGTCACTCTCCCGTGAGCACAATTAGCGGAATAGCAGAATGCGCCGTGCCGACGTTGGCGCGCATCGTCGGCCATCGCTGACGCTCGCAATCCGCTTGGGGAACGTGCTCGCGGAATCCGTAGCGCAATCAAGTGCGCGGGCGCTTCACGAGACGGTATGCAGTCGCCGGACGGCCTGCGCCCTTGTGCTCGCGCTCGAAGGATTCGATGCGCCCTTCCTCTTTCCACTCGGAGAGCAGGCGCTCGGCGGACGCGGCATCGCGGCAGACACGGTGCCCGATGTAGAGGTCGCGAGCGGTGATGCCCACTTCCCGCGCACGCGGCTTTACCAATTCCTCCGCCTTTTCCCATGAGGCATCGTCGGCGGCTACACGTTGCGGCGCAAGGAAGGCGCGCTGGTGCGTGGAGAACCAATCGCGGATCGTGAGGGCGTTGCGCATCGTCTCTTCGTCCAGCGGGTGCTCGTGGCCGTGCATCTTCGCGCCATAGGTGCCGGGGGCGCGCTGCTCGATGGCGATATGCCGGAAGGCGTGAAGCACCAGCGCGATCCGGATGGCATTCTCGACGTGGCGCGCCTCGAAGGGCGAATCCGCGCCTTCGCTGGCCGCTGCACAGAAGCGATTCCAGTCCGCACGCACGAGCTGCCGGGCACCGGGCGTGATGCTGATGTCGTCCGGGTCGTCCTCTGCCGAGATGCGATAGCGCTGCACGGCGGTAAAGATCGCGGCTTCGTAGGACTGCGCGGCTTCCGTCGGCAGCGCGTGCGGGGCGTCGTCGTCCCCATCGAGCGGCATCGGGCGTGCGCCTGGATCGCACGCGAGGAAGCGCGGCAGCAAGCCGCCCGACGTGAGCCGCGGCGTGCGGAATAGCTCCTGCACCTTGTCCGGCGTCGCGACGAAGAGCACGGCGAGGCACGGCGCATCGAGATGGATGGGCTCTCCATTCTTCCGGAAAATAGCGACGGGCTCCCCGGTGAAACTCTTGAGCCAAAGCGAATCCTGCGTGTGGTCGCCCTTGCCGTAGCGCGTCCCGAGAATGATCCCGAGTGCGTCGGCGGCGTCGCTATCGAGATGCGCCAGCGCTTCGCCTTGCTCCATGAGCATCTCCGCCAGCTTCTCCGGCGTTACGTCGGTCACGTAGAGCAAGCGTCCCGCGCTCCGTTTCTCAAGTTCTGCCAGCTTGGAATTGTGCGCCGTGAGCGTGTCGAGCAAGGTCGAGCGGTCGTCATCAGCCGCACCTTTCAAGCCGCGCTTCGTGACTTCGATCTGCTGCGCGAGGTCCGCTCGTTCCGCGTCGAGCCTCGGCTTCTCGTTCTCCTCGAATTCCCGCCGCAAAGTCTTCTGCACCCCGACCAGCGGCGTGGTGGCGTGGTTGAAGGTGAGGCTTCCGCCGCTGCCGCTCGTCTTGCACACGAGCACGAAAAGGTTCGGCGGCGTCACGCGACCGGGCAGGGCGCACACGCGCACACCTCGGCCAAGGCTCGCGCTCGCTGTGGCGAGGATCATCGGCGCGCTCATGGCCAGCGGCACCCGGCACACGTTGGCGATGGCGCGCGCCTGGGCGGCAAGCGCCGGAGGCAGGCACTCGGCGGGGAAATCGGGGAGCCGTGGCTCGGACCCGCGCTCGCGTTTCATCGACCCTCGTCACGAGTGGTCGTGGCGGTGGCGGGGCAATCGTGCCGCGCGTCCCCGCGATGTCGATGAAGAGCCGGCACGCGGCTCGGGTTCACCCATTCGCCCGCTTCTTCGACTTTCCGCGCTCACTCACAGGAGCGGGTGCGAGCCGATATTCCGGCGGCTCCTCGTCCTGGGCTTCTCCTGGCAGCAACAACCCCTCTCGTCCAGCCGCGTAGGTAATCGCTGGCTGCACTTCGGGTCCGCCGCGAGCGAGCAAGGCCCACAATTGGGCCAGCGCGGCCTCGGCGTCCTGCCCCTTTGCTTCGATCTCCGCGAGCAACTCGCCGGGCGTGCGCTTGTCTTCCTCCGTCACACGATGCGGGTTCACGGCCTTCAAGTCGAAAGCCGCGCTCTCGATCGCTACGGCCTTCGCAACGGTTTCGCGCGCCTCCCGTTCCTTCGTCTTCCATGCCTCCGCCGCAGCCTGCACCGCTGGCGGCTTCGTGCCGGAGTTCTTCCGCAGCTCTTTCCATTGTGCCTCCAAGTTCCTTGCTTCCACCTGCGCGGCCTCGGCGTGCGCGCGATGTGGCTGCGCTTCCTCCTGCGCCTTTTCCATTCGTGCGGTGAAGTCCATCGTTAGCTTCGCTCGCTGTCGCCGCGGTCAGGGAGCAGGCGAAAGAAATCCTCAAAGTGCGTGAGCGTGAGCGGTGTCTTTTTCCCAACCTTCACGTCCGCGAGGTCGTAATACCAGATGCGCTCCGTCTGCCTGCCCTTGTCGAAAAAAACGAGATTCGTCTTCACACCCGCGCCCGCCGCAGTGAACACGCCGCCCGACAAACTCACGATGCAATAAACATCGCACTCCTGGAGGAGCTTTTCCTTCACCTTCACGATGGCCTCGGAGTCCACGCGGAAGAGCACGTTCTCATCCAGCACGATGCCGCAACGGCTCCCCGGCTTCATGCTTTGGAGCACGTTTTGCAGGAAGAGCACCTGCGTCGCGCTCGTGGCGTAAGCATAGGGCGTTTGTGATTCCTTGCCCTCCTTGCCGCCGAATGGCGGGTTCATCAGCACCACGTCGAAGAAGGCGGGCGCGCCTTGGAAAAGCCCCTCATAGGTCGGCACCTTGGAAAGCGCGTTGCCGTGCCAGATGTGCGGCTCGTCGATCCCGTGCAGCACAAGATTGAGCAGCGCGATGGGATACACCGCGTTGTCCTTTTCCGTCCGTAGAAGGTGCGCTCTTTCAGCCGCTCCAATTCAACCGCGGTCGTCGCCTGCGCCCGCATGTATTCGTAAGCCTGCGCGAGGAAGCCGCCCGTGCCGCAGCCCGGATCATAGACCGTCTCGCCGAGCTGCGGATTGACCACGCGCACCATCGCGCGGATCACCTCGCGCGGCGTGAAGAATTGCCCGCCGTCATTCCCCTTCTCCCCCATTTTCAGCAGCAGCCCCTCATACACCTGCGAGAGCGTGAAGACGTGCGTCTGGTCGATGCCGGGGGCGCTGATTTCATGCACCTTGTCGAGCACGTCGAGGAAGTTCTTCTCCGTGTCGATGCGGCTCCTCTCCACGCCTGCCATGATCTCGCTCACCACGCGCTGCCGCGCCGTCGCCTGCGGCTGCGCCTTCAGTCCTTTCAAGTGCGGGAGCACATCCTCATGCACGAATTTCCACGCACTCCATTTCGTATCCAGCCGGCGCTCGCACTGCGGATCGGCCCAATCCCGCCAGCGATGCGGCGCGCTCACCGTCGGCGTGAAAGCCAGCCCCAGCGCCTTCGCCTCCTCCGCCTCGCGCTCCTCGTGCTCGTCGAGAATGCGGAGAAAAAGAATCCACGTCAGCTCCGGCACGTATTGCAGCGCCCCGGCGCAATTCGAGCGCCGCGTGATGTCGCAAATCGACTTCACTGCGCCATTGAGCGACTGTTGGGAGGCGTGTTTTTTGGCGGGGGCCATTGGCATGAAACGTGTTCGTATTATTTGTTGACGGCAGAAACGTCGTTGACGTAGTTGCTTCTCAGCTCATCCACCATCCCGCAAGGGTGTCAGCGTGGAAGGAGTATTCGGCCCCGCCCTCAAAAGGCGGGGCCAGCTTTTTTTAGGGCTTGCTCGCCGCATACGCTTCATACTCCTGCCGCAGCTTACGCCGCGTGTGTTCGCGGTTTGTGGGGTAGGCGGTGAGGAGGAGATAGTAGCCACTGCGTTTCCCGAGCACCACGAGGAAGTCCTCCTCCTCCAGCCAAAGGAGCAAGCTGCGCTCCCGGCCCTTCCGTCCGGTCCGCTCGTTTTCCCACACCTTCACCCGTGGATCGTTCGCGTTTTCGATGATCGCCCGCAGCCATGCGATGCGCTCACAGCGCCGAAGGTCGGGCGTTCGGGCGTCTTCGATCTGCCCTTCCTGCACCAGATGCCAGAAGGCATTCGGTTTGCCGCTGTAGATCGGCATCCAGCGCAGCCGGATTTCCTCACCGCGAAAGGCAGCTCGCGGCGCGATGAAATCGCGCTCGAAAATCGCGAATACTGCCTCGACATATTCTGCCCAGCTTCCTTGAAACGGTAGCAAATCAGGCAGCCAATCCGGCGCACTCACCACGCCCCTCCCGGCCAGTTCGCCTCCCATCGGAATAGGTTCATCTTCCGCTCTCGCACCAGCGAAGACCGCACCAGCGACAGCCGCGAGCGTTCCTTGATCCGCGCGATGATGGCGACCTTGCCGGCGTTTTCCGTGCGCCCTCGATTCACGTAACCGACCGCCCCGATGAGCAGGTCCGCCAGTTGCATCAACTCCACGTCTTCCGAGCGCAAAATTTGGATGTCGCTCACGATCTCGGCATTGAAATCATAAAGAGTGTTGCACAGCACCTCGCGCAGCTTGCGCACCTTGCTCCCGCCGCGCGTGTCCTTTATGTCGAGGTAAACGCGAAACCGATCCTGCGGACTCAGGATCGCCTTCAGCATCGTGAAATACATTTTGTAATACCACTGATCGTGCGTCTGCGCGTGCGCCTCGTGATCGAGCTTCGTTTTGTCCGGCACGATCACCCCGCGAAAGCGCAGGTCATCGTCGTCGAAAAAGTAATCCACCATGTCGAGGTAGAGCGCCGCCTTCGATGGCGAAACCTTCGTCCATTTCGTCTCGAAACCAGTGCCGCAACCGTGTTTCGCCTTTATCTCCCGCAGCCGCTTGTGCGCTTCGCGTGCTTTGTCCCGCAGGCACCAGACCCCACCCAGCACCATCACTTTCTCGCCATCGTTTTCCAGATGGCAGCTTTCGTCGCAATAGATGTTGTAGGTCTGGCTCATTGTGCAGGAATGACGGGTGCAAAGGCCGCGCGCAAGAGTATCGCCGGCATTTTCTCCAGAGTGGCAAGGCGCGCTTGGATCGCCTGGCGGCTGCGTTTGATTTCCCGGAATTGCGCGGCGGCGGTGAGCTGGGCGGAGAACGAGGGGACGAGGATTTCGCCTTGGGCGAGGTGGTTGAAAAGGAGGCGCTCGCGGACGGCTCCGCGGGTCAGGGATTTGATAAACTCCGCGCCCGCGGGCGAGCGGAACCAGTGGTAAAACCAGCGCGGGTGCAGGGTGCCTTCCACGGCGGTCATGGCCACGTAATCGGGGCTGGTGATGCCGGGCGCGTCGTCGTCGTCGAGCAGCGCGATGGAGCCGAGCAGGATACGCATCGGGTTGTAAAAGACGGTGCCGGGGCGCACGGGCTTGTAGCGGCCCGGCGCTTTGCCCACGCCTTCCTTGGCCGGG
>JBGSYE010000457.1:0-11198 GCA_041751075.1 Chthoniobacteraceae bacterium | reverse complement strand
GTCACGGGAAATATCTGGACCATCCGGCGCAGCGGCACGAACGGCGCGACGCCCGCGGAGCGGCTCGCGGGCGAGGGCGCCATCAGCTCCTTTGGCGTCGATCCGTCGAATGGCGACATCCTCATGGCCGATCTCGACAATGGGCGCATCCGCCGGCTGGTCGGCGGCGTGCCCACCACCGGCTATCCCGCTACGCTCGGCGAGACCGGCCTCTTCGCCGATCTCACCGACCTCGCGCCAAATCCGGGGCTCGTGAGCTACGACGTGAATTTGCCCTTCTGGAGCGATCACGGCCTCAAGCGCCGCTGGTTCACCATCCCCGATGCGCCCGGCGCGATGACGTGGTCGCGCGATGGCGTGTGGACTTTCCCCACCGGGCAGGTGTGGGTGAAACACTTCGACCTCGAGCTCACGCGCGGCAATCCCGCCACGAAGCGCCGTGTCGAGACGCGTCTGCTCGTGAAGACCGCCACCGGCGCCTATGGCGTGAGCTACCGCTGGAACGACGCGCAGACCGACGCCACGCTCGTGGCCGACGAAGGCGTGGACATTCCCTTCACGATCAATGTCAGCGGCGCCAACACGCCGCAGACCTGGAGCATCCCGAGTCGCAGCGAGTGCCTCTCCTGCCACACCCCCGCCGCCGGTCACGCACTCTCGTCGAATACGCGACAGCTCAACCTCGCCGGCATCATGAATAGCTTCGCCGGAAACCAAATCGAGCTGCTGCGCAATGCCGGATATTTCTCCAACACACCGGAGTCGCCGAACGTGCTTCCGCGGCATCTGCGCCCCGATGAGACGGCCTTTCCCATCGAGGCCCGCGTGCGCAGTTACCTCGACGTGAATTGCGCCTACTGCCACCAGCCCGGCGGCACCGGCGCGCCCGCCGTGTGGGACGGCCGCGCCACGACGCCGCTCGATCTCACCGGCATCATCAATGGCCCCGCCTCGAATAACGGCGGCGATCCGCTCAACAAACTAATCGTCCCCGGCGACGCCGCGCACTCCATCATCCTCAGCCGCATGGCCGCGACGAATGGCTTCACGCGGATGCCACCCATCGGGAGCAACGTCACCGATCAGACGAATGTCGCGCTGGTCACGCAATGGATCGGGAGCGCGGCGCTCGTGAATCGCCAGAGCTACGCCGACTGGCGGCTCGCGCAATTCGGCTCCGCCACAAGTCCCGAAGGCGAGCCCGGATTCGACGCGGACTCCGACGGCAGCGACAATGCATCGGAGTTCGTCGCCGGGACCGCGCCGCTCGATGGCGCGAGTTTTCTCCGCACCGCCGTGGATGCTCCCGGCGGCAACGTGACGGTGTCGCTAGATGTCCCGGCGAATCGGTCCGCGCAGTTCGAGACCACGCTCGACCTCCAGACCTGGACGCTATGGGACATCCCCGGCAATCAAGGCTTGGCCGCGCCCGGCGGCACGCTCCAACTCACCGGCCCAAAACTCGGGCCGAAGCAATTCTTCCGCGCACGGCTGCGGGAGAATTAGCGACGGGGCGCGGACTGCGGGCGACGCCTCGACGATCTGAAGCTCGGTACTTGCCTTCCCGCTCGCGCGCTGACGCACCGAAGCCGGGGCGAGCAGGAGAATTGCCCTCAGGAAAACGGGCGCCCAAAGTTGATCCAGCAGCTCCTCGTGCCGCACACTTTCCTGTCCTAGCACAGTTCCAGCGGAGCTATTGGTTGCTGAACATCATGAATCCTTACCGTCTGCTCACCCCCCTGATCCTTTGCGTTCCCACTGCCGCATTTGCCGCGGCGACCGCTGCGCCGGGGAAGGAACAAATCGCTTTCTTTGAGAGCAAGGTTCGCCCGATCCTCGCCGAGCACTGCTACAAGTGCCATTCGGTGGAGCAGGGGAAGGCCAAGGGCGGGCTGACGCTCGATACTCGCGAAGGTGTCCTCAAGGGCGGCGAAAACGGCGCGGTGATCGAGCCCGGCGCGCCGGAAAAGAGCGCGATGATCAAGGCCATCGGTTATCTCGACGCCGATCTCCAGATGCCGCCGAAGGGCGAGAAGCTCTCCGACGAGCAGATCGCCACGCTCACGGTCTGGGTGAAAATGGGCGCGCCGGACCCTCGCGACACGCCCAAGGGTGCCGCGAAACTGACCGGCCTCACGGACGCTGCGCGGCATCACTGGGCCTATCAGCCGGTGACGAAGCCGGCGATTCCCGCCAATCGCAACCAGCAATGGTGTCGCACGCCGGTCGATGCCTTCGTCCTCCAAAAGCTCGAAGCGAAACAAATGATACCCGCGCCCGATGCCGACAAGGAGGCGCTCCTGCGCCGGGCCACATACGACCTCATCGGCCTGCCGCCGACGCCCGCGGAGATCGCAGCATTCCTGAAGGACACCTCTCCGAATGCTTTTGAAAAAGTGGTCGATCGCCTGCTCGCCTCGCCGCACTACGGCGAGCGCTGGGGACGCTTCTGGCTCGATACGGCGCGCTATAGCGACACCATCGGCGACCGTGGCAACAAGGTCACCGAGTACCGCTACCCGGACGCATGGACGTACCGCGATTACACCGTTCAGTCCTTCAATCAGGATAAGCCTTACAATCAGCTCATCCTCGAGCAGCTCGCTGCGGACAAGCTGCCCGGGATGAACGAAAACGATCCGCGGCTCGCGGCGCTGGGTTTCCTCACCGTCGGAGAGCGCTTCCGGAACAAGAACGACGTGATCAACGATCGCATCGACGTGGTGAGCAAAGGTTTTCTCGGCATCACTGTGTCATGCGCGCGCTGTCACGATCACATGTTCGATCCCATCCCGACGAAGGATTACTACGCCTTGCACGGCATCTTTTCGAGCATCTACGAGCCGGAGCAACTGCCGTCGCTGGCTGTGAAAGTCTCCGCCGAGCAGCAGCGTGATTTTCAGCAGAAATACGACGCGCTGCTTCAGAAGCTCCAGGGGCGCTACGGCGATGCCGTCGATCATTACCTCGGGGAGCTGCGCCGCGTGCCGGCAGTCTATCTGCGATCCGCGCTGAATGGCGGGCGCGGGAAGGGCACCAAGGGGCTCGACGCCGACGGGCTCCGCGAGCGCAACCGGATCTACCAGGAAAACAAGATCGACGACCAGTTCGTGCAGTTTCTCGGCAGGGCGATGACGCAAAATCCTTCGGTGTGGGGACCGCTGATCGAGATGCAAAAGACCGGCAAGTACTCGCTCGGGACCGACTCCGAGGCGGTGGATCGCGTCAGCGCGAAGATCGAGAAGCGCCGCACCGAGGACAAGGGTGGCAAAGCCGCAAAGGGCCTCGCCAAGATCAAAGCGCGGACCGGCGTGAGCACCAACCGCCTCGTCGCGGAGGCGCTCACCGCCGCGCATCCGAAGACGCTCGAAGAGATGATCGCCGTCTATGCGAAACTCCTCACCAGCCACGAGGCGCAGGGCAAGGCCATGATCGTGGCGATGCAGAATACGACCTCGGCCAGCGTGCCGGGCTTTGCCGATGAGGCCCTGGTGGATTTCCTCCGCGGGCCGATGGAGATCCTGCCTGCGCCGCTGATGACGCGGGACTGGATCGAAGACGCCCATAGCACCTGGTCGAACAAAATGCAGGGCCGTGCGAGGCTGGACTTCGCGTCGATCAATGTCCTCGAGACCAGCCACGGCGGCGCCCCGGCGCATGCGATGATCGTGGCGGATCTCGACAAGCCGAAGGATTCCCCGGTCTTCATTCGCGGCCAGTCCGAAGTGAAGGGCGACATCGTCCCGCGTCGCTTCCTCGAAGTGCTCTCTCCGGAGCGCAAACCGCAGCCTTTCACCCAGGGCAGCGGACGCCTCGAACTCGCGCAGGCCATCGCCAGCCGCGACAATCCGCTGACCGCTCGCGTCGCCGTGAACCGCGTGTGGATGCACCACTTCGGCGAAGGCTTCGTCCGCACGCTCGACGATCTCGGAGTGCAGAGCGAGCCGCCGTCGCATCAGGATCTGCTCGATTACCTGGCCACGTACTTCATGGATCAGGGCTGGTCCTTCAAGAAGCTGCACAAGCTCGTGATGCTCTCGCGCGTCTACGGGATGAGCACCCGCACCCGGCCGGAATACGAAGCCCTCGATCCGGAGAATCGCCTCCTCTGGCGGGCGAATATCCGCCGTCTCGACTTCGAGGCCATGCGCGACTCGCTGCTCGTCTTCAGCGGTGAACTCGACCCGGCTCTCGGCGGCAAACCGATCAATCTCACCGACGAGCCTTACAGCAACCGGCGCTCGGTGTATGGCTACATCGACCGCGGCAACCTGCCGGAGCTGATGCTGAGCTTCGACTTCAGCGATCCCGACATGCCGAACTCGAAGCGCACCACCACCGTGGTCCCGCAGCAGGCGCTCTTCCTGATGAACAGCTCGATGAGCGTGGATGTCGCCCGCAAGATCGTCGCGCGGCCCGAAGTCGCGGCGGCGAGCGCGGACTACGCGCGGGTCGCCGCGATCTATCGCGTCATCTTTCAGCGCTCGCCGACTGCGCAGGAGACTCAGATGGCGCTGCAATTCCTCGGCGGCGAGGCCTTCAAAATGGAAACCGTCGCCGTGGCCGGGACACCGCCTTCCGCCAAAGAGGAGGAAAGAAAAAACAGGAAGAACAAGAAGGAGAAAACCAACGGCAAGGAAGCGAAGTTCGGCCCCATCCAAAACGAAGGTGAAAAGGTCGAGCGCAAGCCGCTCACCGTCTGGGAGACCTACGCGCAGGCGCTGCTCTTCTCGAACGAAGCGGCCTACGTGAACTGAGCCGCCAGTCGGAAAGAGAAGCCGACGTGCATCGGAGAGCCGTTGTCAGGTCGCGATGGTTGGACGATGATTTAGGCGCCGGGGCGGGACCGGCGCGAAGCGTCGTTTGCGGGAATCGATTCTTGCAGCCCGGTAGCGTTTTGCTACCTTCTGGCCATGAGCCAGCCGGTCAAGCTTTCCGATTCCCTCGTGCTTGATGCCCGGCTCACTGCGGAGGCGGCGCAACGCTCAATCGCGGGACAGATAGAGTTTTGGGCCGGCTTGGGACGGGCGGTCGAAGGGCTGTTGCGGGGACGCGATGCACTGGCTTTGCGGAAAAAAGATGCTGCTCTGCCGCTGTCGGCGCTTCTCGAATCCGTCGATTCAGCGAAAGGTCGCCGCCGCGTTGCCGACTATCTGAAGACGCGGGCATTTCCGCATTACGAAACTGCCCCGAAACATCCAGGACTGCTGCTGCGAATTGACGCGGATGGGACTCGCACGCTCGGACGATTCATCAATCGCCGATTCGAGCCGGACCCTGAGAGCGGGACTCGATGATCGAAGATGCGCTGGACAGGCGTCCGGTCATCGTGGCGGTCGCAGGCCCGAATGGCGCCGGCAAGACGACCTTCTTCCATGCCCATCTTCGGGATGCAGGGCTGCGCTTCATCAATACGGACGACCTCGCGCTTGAACTGGGCGTTTCAGCCTACGAGGCGGCCGGCATCGCCGATGCGCTGCGGCGCGTGCTCGTTGAACAGGGCGAAAGCTTTGTCTTTGAAACGGTTTTTTCCGATCCGGTGGGCGAGAAGCTGGCCTTCCTGACCAGTGCGGCTGCTGCGGACTACAACGTGGTGCTGTGCTTCATCGGCATCGCCGGTCCCGAGACTTCCGAGGAGCGTGTGGCCATGCGCGTCTCCCAAGGCGGGCACGACGTTCCCTCCGACAAACTGATCAGTCGATTCCCGAGGACGATGGCCACTCTCAAAGCCGCAATTCAGTCACTCCCAACGGTCCTGATTTTCGACAATGGCGATCTCGCGGTGCCATTCCGATTGGTCGGCGAGTTTCGGAATGGGAAGCAGGTCGTTCTTTCGGAGCCGGTTCCTCAATGGCTCGCGCACGCGTTGTAGATTCGGGATTATCGGCGCAACCAACGACTACGATTCTGTCCCCGAGGAGGGTTGATCTGTATGCCCTCCCGGCCGCGACTTCGTCGTTCAAAACACCCATGATACCCCGATCATTCCGAATCCCGGCAAACCTCGTGATTCTCGTCGCGCTCCTCCTTCTTTCGAGATTCAGCGATGCAGAGAGTGTGGCGACGGGGGTCAAATACCAGACCACTGCGGGCATCTCCTACCAGTCCGCGGAAGTCACCGCAGGCTCGGAATACGCGAGGGAAAAGTGCCGGCTCGATCTGTATTGTCCTGCTGACGTGAAAGGGTTTCCGACCGTCGTTTTCCATCATGGCGGCGGTTTGATTGGCGGGAGCCGCTCGATTCCGGATGCTTTGAAAAATCGGGGCTGGGCGGTGGTCGGGGTGAGTTATCGGCTGAGCCCGAAGGTCACGCATCCGGCTTATATCGAGGACGCGGCGGCTGCGATTGCGTGGACGTTTAAGAACATCGAATCGCAGGGCGGCGATCCGGCAAAGATCTTCGTCACCGGCATCTCGGCGGGGGGCTATCTCACCGCGATGGTGGGGCTGGACAAGAGCTACCTCGCCAAACACGGCATCGACGCGAATCAAATCGCGGCCTTGATCCCAGTGACCGGGCAGATGATCACGCACCAGACGGTGCGCAAGGAGCAGGGGATCGAGCCCAGCAAGTTTCGCCCGACGATCGACCAATTCGCGCCGCTCTACCATGTCCGCGATGACGCGCCGCCGACGTTGTGCATCACCGGTGGCTGGGGCGTGGACATGCTCATGCGCGCGGAGGAGAACCTTTACTTCGCCTCGATGATGAAGCTCGTCGGGCACCGGAACATCGAGCACGTCGTCATCGAAGGCGCGGATCACGGTCGCTGCGGCAAGGAATGCTGGCCGTATGTCACGGCGTTCATCGACAAGACGCTCGCAGGCATAACTACGCCGTGATGCCTCCTGCGACTCACCTCTCCCCATGAAACAAACCATCCTCCTCATCCTCGCCGCCCTCTCCATCTCCGGTGCGCACGCCCAGCAGGACGGCAAGCTCCGCATCATCGTCTTCGGCGCGCATCCCGATGACGCGCAATACAAGGCCGGCGGCACGGCGGCGAAGTGGACGAAGGCCGGCCACGCGGTGAAGCTGGTCTCCGTGACCAATGGCGACGTCGGCCACTGGCAGTCGGCGGGTGGACCGCTGGCGCAGCGCCGCCTCGCCGAGGTGAAGAAGGCCGATGCCCTGATCGGCGCGAGCACCGAGGTGCTCGACATCCACGACGGTGAATTGGTGCCGTCGCTGGAGAACCGGCAGAAGATCATCCGGCTCATCCGCGAGTGGCGGGCGGATGTGGTCATCGCGCATCGGCCGTGGGACTACCATCCCGACCACCGCTACGTCGGGGTGCTGGTCCAGGACGCCGCCTTCATGGTCACGGTCCCTTTCGTCTGCACCGATGTGCCGCCGTTGAAGAAGAATCCGCTGTTCCTTTACTCCAGCGACGGATTTCAAAAGCCCTATCCATTCAAAGCCGACATCGCCGTGTCGGTGGACGATGTCTTCGAGCAAAAACTCACGGCCATCCACGAGATGCCGTCGCAGCACTACGAAGGCGGAGCCGGCGGGAGCGAAGAGCATGTGAAGTCCGTACCGCCCGCCTCGGATGAAGCGGCCCGCAAAGCGTGGCTGCGGGAGCGCTGGACCAAACGCCAGAGCGGCGAAGCGAACCGCTTCCGCGACGCGCTCGTCAAGTGGTATGGCCCGGAGAAAGGCGCGGCGGTGAAGTTCGCCGAAGCCTTCGAGATCTGCGAATACGGCCGCCAGCCGTCCCCGGCGGAAATCAAAGTGCTGTTCCCATTCTGAACCCCATGAAATCCCCCATCACATTCACCCTCACCCTCCTCCTGCTGGCCAGTGCGGCGCTCGCGGCCCATCCGCTGCGCGCGGGGGCGGCGACCAGCAACATCACCCCGGAACTCGGCGCAAAGATCGTGGGTGGGTTCGCGCCCTTTCCCGCGACCGGCGTGCATGACGAGCTGCACGCGCGCTGCCTCGTGCTCGACGACGGCAAGACCCTGCTCGCGCTCGTGGTCTGCGATCTTCTCGGGATGCACCGAAGCGTGAGCGTCGAAGCGCGGAAGCTGATTCAGGAGGCGACCGGCATTCCGCCCGAGCGAGTCCTGATTTCCGGCACGCACACGCATTCCGCGGCGAGCGCACTGGGCGAGAATCGCTACACCTCCGAGCAGACGCTCGACGATTACCAGCGTTTCGTGGCGCGCCGGATCGCGGATGGCGTGCGGCGCGCGATCAATGCGCTCCGGCCCGCGCAGATCGCCTTCGGCACGGCGGAAGCGCCGGAGCACGTCTTCAATCGACGCTGGCTGATGCGCGACGGCACCGCGCCGGTGAACCCTTTCGGCAAGGTGGACAAGGTGAAGATGAATCCGCCGGCGGGCAGCCCAAATCTCATCGAGCCAGCCGGGCCGACCGATCCGACGATCTCTTTCATCGCCTTGCGCGAACCCGGTGGGCGGCTCATCTCCGTCTTCTCCGCCTACTCGCTGCATTACGTCGGCGGAGTCGGCAGCGGCGACATTTCCGCCGACTACTACGGCATGTACTGCGAGGCGCTGAAGAAGCTGCAGCACATCGAAGACAATGGCCCGCCCTTCGTGGCGATGATGGCCAATGGCACGAGCGGCGACGTCAATAACAACGACTACCGCACCGCACGTCCCGCCAGGAAGCCTTACGAACAGATGCGCTACGTGGCGGAGGATGTGGCGAAGAAGGTGAACGGCGCTCTGGCCACGGTGACCTGGAAAGACCACGCGGAACTTGACGCGCGCTATCGCGAGGAGCAGCTCTCGTGGCGGCAGATCGAGCCGGAGTTACTGGCTTGGGCAAAGGAGAAGCTGCCCGGCGGTGCCCCGCCACCGGCGAAGGGGAAGGTCGATCTCTCGCTCGCCTATGCCGATCGCGTGCAACGTCTCGCGAAGGCGCCCAATCCCGCGCTCATCCCGCTGCAAGTGCTGCGCATCGGCGACATCGGCATCGCCACGTCGCCCTGCGAGACCTTTGTGGAGACGGGTCTGGAGTTCAAAAAGCGCAGCCCGTTCGCGCACTCTTTCATGGTCGAGCTGAATCACGGTTACTTCGGCTACCTGCCCACGCCGCGTCACTTCGCGCTCGGCGGTTACGAGACCTGGCCCGGCACGAACTCGATCGAGCCGCAGGCGGCCGTGAAGATGCTCGACGCCCTGCTCGAGATGGCCACCGAGCTGTCGCCGAAGGGCAAGTAGCCGCGCGGGCCGATCGAAGGACACCAGATCGACATCGACCGGGACCGGTTTTTCGATGAGCCGAACCCAGTGCCTTGCTCAGAAGTGGCTGGGGCCGGAATCGAACCGGCGACTCCAAACACGGCCCTCAATGGCTCGCGAAGTGGCTTAAATACAGCATTCCTATTCATCGTTGGCATCTAATCCGTTATGACGGGATTATGACTCGCATGGCGAGTATTCACAAAGACCCCCGCGGCAAATCTCCATTCTTTTACTGCGCGTTCTACCTCCCGAACGGGAAGCGCGCCTTTCGCTCAACCAAATCCACCGACCGCAACGCGGCGCTGGCCTTCTGCATCGCGATGGAAAACGCGGAGCTGGCGAATGCAGACGTGCCCGCCGACGTGCGCCGGCAGATCAGCGGGCACAGCGACGAAAAGATTCACGAGCGCTACACCCACCTCGACCTCGACTCGAAGCGCCGGGCACTGGCCAAGCTCCGTCCGCTCGCGGCGTGAGGGCGGCACGATTCATGGACGCGCGAGAGAGGGGGAGGGGGGTTGCGGAAATCTGCGGGGGGGGAGCTTTTCTGACCGGTATTCCAGCACCGGAGTTTTGCGCAAAACGCGACCTGCTCTCGCGGAGGGAACGCTGTGAAGCTGTCCGATTTCATCGAGCAGACTCCGCCCAAAAGTAGAAACCTCCCGTGCGACATTGGCGCGCGACTGCGCGCTTCGTTGACGGTTGGAATTATTCGCGGAATCTGCCAAAAGCGGAAAATTTCGACGGGCGCGGTCGCGCACCGACAAACATCCGTTTTGCGATCCACAAACGCCTTTGAATTGAGCAACGAACTCGGCATCCGGGAACCCGCAGAGGTGGGCCGCGAAATGGCCGGCGGGCGGCGTTTGACCCCGGCGCCGCCCGCCCCTACAACGGGGGCGCTGACTCGAAATGCCCGCTCCGAGGAATGAAGCACAGACCCGATTCGAGTTGATTGATCCGATCTTGATCGACCAACGCGGATGGCAGCGTACGGATATTTGCCCCGAGGAGACGCTGCCGAAGATCGACGTCGTGTATGGCACCGGACAGCGCCGACCGGCAGGGCGGGTGGATTACGTGCTGCGCCGTCCGCTATGCGCAGGAGGCGAGCCCGTGCCGCTGGCAATCATTGAGGCGACGCGTGAAGACCTGCCACCGACGCACGGCTTGCAGCAGGGGAAGGGCTACCAGCGCGGTCATCTGCACCATGTCGCACTCGTCTTCGCGACCAATGGGCATCTCTTCGTGCAGTATGACGAAGAATCGGGCTTGACCTCCGAAGAGCGGCCCATGAGTGAGTTTCCCACGCCGGATGAGTTGGTGCAGCTCCACCTCGCAAAGCGGCAGCTTTCCAGCGATCCGACCGCGCTCGCGTTGCTCACCCAGCCTTACGCGCAGGGGCGCGAGTATCTGCGCTATTACCAGGACGCGGCGGTTCGTGCGGCGGCGGAGAAAATCATCCGGCAGATGCAGGCCGGCTGCGCGCCGCGCGTGCTGCTCAATCTCGCCACGGGCGCGGGGAAGACGCGCATTGCCGCGGCGCTCTTACGCAAGCTCGTGGACGCCGGGCTGTGCGGGAAGGCGCTCTTTCTCTGCGACCGCACGGAGCTGCGCGACAATGGCATCGGCGACTTCCAGGCGGTCTTCGAGGGCAACAACGCGGCAGTGATTTCGACGCGCGAGCCGCAGAAAAACGCGAAGGTGCTCATCGGCACCTACCAGACGCTCGACCATCACGAAAAAGGAGGACCGACTTTCTTTTCCAAAAACTACCCGCCCGGTTTTTTCGATGTGATCGTGATCGACGAATGTCAAGGCGCGCGGCGTGAGCATCGCGGTGCAAGGCGCGGGTGTGTTCAACGTGATGCTGCGCGACGGCCGGCCCGCGCGCGTGACGCCGCAGGAATACCAGCAGCAGCTCACCGAGGAACTCATCGCCGCGGTGCCGACTCTCGCGGATTTCCATGCCGCGTGGC
>JBGSYE010000456.1:0-11953 GCA_041751075.1 Chthoniobacteraceae bacterium | reverse complement strand
CTGCGCGCCGAGTTCGGGGCCGCGCACTCGGGAGGCGATTTCCCGCGTCCGGGCCTTCGCATCGGGCGCGAACGCCTGCTCAGCGGCGGCGGCGATTTCCGCGGGGGCTTCGAGTCGCTCGATGAGCTGGCCGTCCTTGTAGAGGCCAAAGCCTGTCGCGGCGTCGAGGCCGCGGGGGGAAGGCGCGAGCAACGCCGCTGCCAGGGTAAGTGCCGCTCCGATGCGTAATCCATCGAGCCGCGCGTGGGTTTTCTTGGTCATGGCGTCACCTGGATCGTGAAGTTGAAGACGTTGCCGTTGAGGGGAGTCAGAGGGTTGCTGCTGGAGTCGAGCAACCCATAGGTGATGGTGAACTGCGGATAACCGAGGGCTGCTCCGGCGCCGACATTGATCTGGAAGTCCACCTGCATCTGGGTCGCGGAGATGCGGCCCAGGCCGATGGTGGTGTAGGTCACGCCGGCGGGCAGCCCACTCTGCTGCTCGGTGTAAAAGGCCACCTGATCGAGCAACGCGGACGCCGCGGTGAAGAGACGCGTGCCGGTGGCAGAGCCGCCGCGGGCGATGGTGTGATCGACCGCGATCACCGCCACGGTGAAAGGCGCCGAGGTGGAGGCCTGGTAGCCGTCGGGATCGGTGGCGGTGAAGGTAAGCTGCTCGGTGACGTTCGATCCCGGCGGATAAGTGATCGTCGCCACGCGATTCGCGACGCTCACGCCGAGCACGGTGTTGCCGGTGATCGTCCAGGCGATCTCGTTGTCGGCGTGGTCGGGATCGGAGACGAAGTTATCGAGATCGATGGTGGCGAATTGCGCGGGCGCGAACACGCTCTGCGCGCCGATCGGGCTCAGGAGCGGCGGGAGATACAGCGCTTGCACGGCGAGCGCCGTCTGGCCCGCGTCATTTCCCCAACTGCCATCGGGAAGTTGCGCGTTTTTCAAATAAGCCGCCGCCGTGGCCAGCGATGCAGGATAGCCGGCCGCCTGGATCGCGCGGAGGGCCAGGCTGGTCTCGTGCGCATTGCTGCCGCTGCCCGGGGAGCCGAATCCACCGTCGCCATTCTGCCGCGTGAGCAGCCACGCGGCGCCCGCATTCAGTGCGGATTGCGGCGAAAAGGCGCTGCCGCAGGCCGCCAGAGCGCGGATGACCTCGGCGGTGATCATCAGGTGGCTGTCTTCGCCGGGTCCGATGCCCCAGCCGCCGTCCACATTCTGCGCGCCGGCGAGGAAGCTGAGCGGCGTGACGGCACGGAAGTAATCGAAGCCATCCGGCCCGGTGAACCCAATCTCCGCCGAGTAAATGCCGGCGCTGGCGGAGAGATTCAGCGCCGTGAGCGAGGAGAGTCCCGGCGACACGGGGAAGCTCACATCGGTCGGCGTCGTGCCTGCGCCGAGATCGACAGTGGATGAACTCGAGTTCGGATAAGTGATGCGCAGGCGGATCGGGATCGTTCGCTGCCGCACCCGGAGCACCAGGGCGGTCGAGCCCGCCGGCACCGTGAAGGGATGCGCCGGGGAAAGCGCCGAGCCTGCGAGCGATTCCTTCACTATCGAGAGCCCGCCGACGCGGTTCGCAGCGTCGAGCGCGCGGAGCACCAGCGCGGTGTCGATGGTGGAATTGCCGTAGCCTGTGGCGAGTCCCCATCCGCGTCCTGGGTAGGCCGCGCTGGCTGGGTCATTGATGGCCACGTTCTGCGAGCTGAGCAGGCTCGCGATCCCGGCGGCCACATCCTGCCCGGCGCTCGCGAGGGCAATCGTCTGCCGCGAGAGTTCATCGTTGTTTTTCGCCGCCCTGCCCGCCACGCCATACAGACCCCACGAAATTGCAGGCCCATCCACCTCGCGACCGAAGTGCGTGAGCGCCTCGAGCGCCGCGCCAGTGTCGCGGAAGGTGGCGCTGCCGAGCCCGCCCCACACGCCGCCAAAGCCCTGCGTGGCGAGGAGGTAGTCGAGGCCCGACTGCACGCCTTTCGGCGAGAGGCGGAAGAAGCCGGCGCCTTCAGGGAAGCTCGAGAACGTCTGCGGGATCGAGAGCACGCTGCCCTGAAGGGACGGCGTGAGCGGGATGCCGACCCAGAGCGGTGCGATGTCGAGCGATCGGCTGGCTTGCAGGACGAAGCCCGGTGTGGTCTCTGGCCACCGGAGTTGAAAAGTGGCGGTGCCGGTGCGCTCGATCATCAGGGCCGGCGGCGAGGCAGTCTGGCCTCGAGCCGGGCTGGCGAGCCAGGCACCCCCTCCGACGATGAGTGCCAAGGCGGCGGTGAGGGTCGTCTTCATAAGGTTTTTTCCAAGTGCGCACCGAAGGACGCGGAGCCTGAGCCGGGCGCGGGTGCTGGTGGAGCGCGTAGGATCTTCCGCCAGTCTCAGTCCACGGAGGGAGACCGGCATTCTGCCGTATTGAGGGTGTTGGGGGTTTCGGGGATCACGCGCGCTTCTCCGTGCATCGCAGCGTTCATTTTCCCCAGAAAGAATTACCGCTGCTCAGGTGGCAAGCGATTTGCATGAGAATCTGCCGCGCGCGTGGCAGCGCTTGAGAGCTCTAGCTTGCTGCCGCGATTTTCGTCGAAGCTTGTTGCGAATTTCACACTCCAATTCCCGCCGCAAGCTGCGGCGGCCGCAGCAGCTATAACCCTTCGCCCGCCTTCAAGGTCTTGTGGCCTTCGTAAATCACATCCTTGTAGGTGCGTCCGGCTGGGATCATCGGCAGGACGTGCTCGGTGAAGGGCACCATCACTTCCAGCACGCACGCGGTCTTCTGCGCAAGGAACCATTCCATCGCCGCTTTCAGGTCGCGCTTGTGTTCGACGCGCCGCGCGGGCACGCCGAAGCCTTCGCAGATTTTGATGAAGTCCGGATAGATCGTCTTCGTGTCGGCAATGACGCGGGCTTCGTCTTCGAAGAGACCGAGGAAGGTGTGCCCGCGATTCGAGGCAAAGAAGCGGTCCTCCCACTGCACCACCATGCCGAGGTGGAGATTGTTCAGGACGAGCCCCTTCGCGGCGATGCCTTCCACGCGGGCCATGGCGAGTTCCTGGATGTTCATGACGAAAGAGCCGTCGCCATCGATGTCGATGACCTCACGGTCCGGACACGCCACCTTCGCCCCGAGCGCGGAAGGGAAGCCATAGCCCATCGATCCGAGCCCGAGCGAAGAGATGAACTGCCGCGGACGATCCACGGGATAAAACTGCGCGGCCCACATCTGATGCTGGCCCACGCCGGTGGTGATGATCGCCTCGCCCTTCGTGAGCTTGTGCAGCAGCTCGATGGCATACTGCGGCTGGATGGCGTCCTCGGTATCCTGGTAGCAGAAGGGAAACTCCTCGCGCCACGCGGCGATCTGCGCACGCCACTCTGAGTAGAGCGTGTAATCCTTCGATTTCCGCTCGTAGCCGGCCTGGGCTAGCAGTGCGTTGAGCCGGGTAAGCGCGAACTTGACGTCACTCTGGATGGGCAGCCGCACGACCTTGTTCTTGTTGATCTCGGCGTTGTCGATGTCGATGTGGACGATGGTGCCGTGCTTGCAGAATTCGCTGAGCTTGCCCGTCACGCGATCGTCGAAGCGCACGCCGACGGCGATGAGCAGATCGGCTTCGTTCACCGCGTTGTTGGAATACACGGTGCCGTGCATGCCGAGCCAGCGCAGCGAGAGCTCGTGCGATTGCGGGAAGGCGCCGAGCCCCATGAGCGTACCCGCGGTGGGAATCTGCGTCCGCTCGGCAAATTCAATCAGCTCCTCATGCGCGTGGCCGCTGATGATCCCGCCACCGTAGTAGATCATCGGCTTCTTCGCCTGGCGGATGAAGCCGACGAGTTCATTCAGTTCCGCATCGCCGCAGCGCACGTCGGGCTTGTAACCGCGCAGATTCACCTCCGTCGGCCACACCGGCTGCGTCGTGCCCACCTGGATGTTTTTCGGAATGTCGATGAGCACCGGTCCGGGGCGCCCCGTCTGCGCGATGTGGAATGCTTCCTTCACGATCCGCGCGAGGTCGTTGATGTCCGTGACCAGATAGTTGTGCTTCACGATCTGCGCGGTGACGGAAAACACGTCGGTCTCCTGGAAGGCGCCCTTGCCGATCATGTGCTGCGGCACCTGCCCGGTGATCGCCACGAGCGGTGTCGAGTCGAGATAAGCGTCCGCGAGTCCCGTCACGAGATTCGTGGCGCCCGGTCCGCTCGTCGCCATGCACACCCCGGCGCGGCCCGTCGCCCGGGCGTACCCTTCCGCCGCAAAGACGCCGCCCTGCTCATGCCGCGGCAGGTAGGTGCGGATCTTCTTCGACCGCGTGAGCGCCTGATGCATGACCATGCTCGCGCCGCCGGGATAGGCGAAAATCGTATCGACGCCCTCGCGCTCCAGCGCTTCGACGAGGATGTCCGCGCCGGACATGGTCTTGCCGAGTTCGGGTATCGCCTTGGAAGTCTTGGCGGCGGATTCTTTGGGCGTGGTTTTCGTGCTCATGGGAAAAGAGGGGCGGAGGATAGGCGCAGGATCGCCCTGGAGCAAGCCCCACCGTAGAGCGAGCGGCCTGGAAGGCGCGCTCACTCTACGGATGGCACCCGCACCCGGTGCCGCACGAGCCCTTGGTGGCCCGCTCGCGCTGCATGTCCGCGTGTTTGGGCGGGTTGTCTTTGCCCATGTAGCCAAAGCCGCCGGTGATGACGCGCCGGATCGCCTCGCCGGTCTCCGGGTGGCGGGAGAGAGCGTCGTCCTTCATGCTCTGCTGCAGCTCAAAACGGCGGACGGGCTTTTTTGGATCGGTGGTCTCGTAGATGTAGGTGGCCATGAAGAGAAAGTTGAGGGTTGAGTGGCGCACGTCCACTCGCGAGTTTCATCCCCATCTACGCCCTTTTCAAAAAGTCGGCCAGCGCTGCCCGGCCACGTCCCCCCGGCCGGGGCGTCCGTTGACACCCCGCAGCTCCGCAGCTAGCTCACCCTCTACATGAAAGCTCCGCTCGGCCTCGCTGCACTCGCGCTTTTTTCCCTGCCGGCCATGCATGCCGCGGACTGGCCGCACTACCGCGGGCCAGCACTCAATGGCGTGACCACCGAAAAACTCCCCGCCGCGCTGCCCGCCGAACCGAAGCGGTTGTGGGAAAAGTCGGTCGGCACCGGCGTCTCCGCGGCGACGGTAGTCGGCGACCGGCTCTTCACCATGGGCAACGAGCGGAATCAGGACGTGATCTTCTGCCTCGACGCGGCCACGGGAAAGGAGCTCTGGAAGCACAAATTCCCGCTCCCCGTGGATGCGAAGAACTTTGAGGGCGGCCCGCGCTCGACGCCCACCTGGGATGGCGGCCGCGTCTTCACCGTGAGCCACTCCGGCGATGTCTGGTGCCTCGACGCCGCGAGCGGCAAGCCCGTCTGGAACAAGCACCTCATGCAGGACTTCAAAGGCCGGCGGCCAAACTGGGGCTACGCAGGCTCGCCGACCATCGACGGCGGACTCGTGCTCCTCGACGCCGGCGGCAACGGCGCCTCGACCGTTGCCCTCAACAAAGACACCGGCGCCCTCGTCTGGAAATCGGGCAGCGAGGAAAGCGGATACGGCAGCGTCGCCGTCGGCACACTCGGCGGTCGGCGCACCGCAGTCGTTTTCAAAGCGAACAGCGTCGTCGGCCTCGATGTGAAAAGCGGGCGCGAACTCTGGAGCTCGCCGTGGAAGACCTCCTACGACGTGAACGCCATCACGCCCGTGCTCAGCGGCGATCGCGTGCTCATCACCTCCGGCTACGGTACCGGCGCCACCGTGCTCGAGGTATCCGCCAGCGCCGCGACGCCGCTCTGGAAGAACAAGGAATTGCGCTCGCAGTTCAACAGTCCCGTGATCTGGCAGGGCCATATCTACGGAATCGACGGCAATGACGGCCCGCGCGGCCAGCTCACCTGCCTCGAACTCGCCACCGGCAAGCTCCGCTGGAAGCAAAACATCGGCGGCGGCGCGCTCATCTGCGCGGCGGGCAAGCTGATCGTGCTCAATGAAAAGGGCGAAGTCGTAGTCGTGGACGCGTCGCCCGCTGGCTTCAAGCAGATCGCCCGCTGGCAGGCCCTCGGCGGCCACTGCTGGGTGCAGCCCACGCTCGCCCACGGGCGGCTCTTTGTCCGCAACAACGCCGGAGACTTGGCCGCGTTTGAGATGAAGTGACGCGGGGAGCGGAAAATCCAAATTTGAAATCCCAAGCTCCAAATAAATTCCAAGATCCAGGGAGCAAATCTCAAAGTCCTGGCGCGAACAAGCTTCGCCTTGAAATTTGAATCCTGAGCCTTGGAATTTAATTGGAACTTGGAGCTTGGAACTTGGAATTTTTCCCCGTCCCCTCTCCTCTCCCATGCGATTCTCCCTCCTCCTCGCCCTCGCTTTCACCCTCTCCGCCCACGCCTCGAACTGGCCGCAATGGCGCGGCCCTTCGCTCGACGGCACTTCGCCGGAAAAAAATCTCCCCCTCGAGTGGAGCGCCGGGAAGGGCGTGAAGTGGAAGACGCCGATGCCCGGCTTCAGCGGTGCGACGCCGGCCATCTGGGGCGACTCGATCTTCGTCTCCTCGCCGGATGCGAACAAGAATCTCGTCCTGGTCTGCCTGAACAAGAAGGACGGCTCGATCCGCTGGCAGAAGACAATCGCCGAGGGCGACATCACCAAGCGCAATGGCAACATGGCTTCGCCATCTCCGGTGACGGATGGGAAATCCGTCTGGGTCCTCTATGGCAATGGCGCAATGGCGGCGCTCGATTTCGAGGGAAAGATCGTGTGGCAGCGCAATCTCGGTGCGGACTACGGGCGCTTTGCGATCAACTGGATTTACGGCTCCTCGCCGCTGCTTTTCGACGGCCGCCTCTATGTACAGGTGCTCCAGCGCAGCCCGGCGCCGCCGGATTACCCCGGCCTCACGGGCGACGCCGGGGATCGCGAGAGCTACCTGCTGGCGCTCGATCCCGCGACGGGCAAGACCCTCTGGAAGCACATCCGCCCGAGCGACGCGCAGATGGAATCGCTCGAGAGCTACGCCACCCCCGTCCCGCACAAGTCTGGCGGCAAGACGCAGCTCCTCATCGCCGGCGGCGACTTCCTGAGCGGTCACGATCCGGCCACGGGCAAGGAACTCTGGCGCGGCTACGGCATCAATCCGCAGCGCGGCGAGTGGATGCGGCTGGTGGCGAGCCCGGTGAGCGCCGGCGATCTCGCGATCATCTGCGGGCCCAAAAAGCAGGCGATGATCGCCTTCAAGACCGACGGCAGCGGCGACGTGTCCGACACCGGCGTCGCCTGGAAATTCGACGAAAAGAAAACGCCGGATGTCTGCACTCCGGTGTATTGGAATGAGAAACTTTTCGCGCTCGATGGCGACAAGTCGCACGCACTCGTCTGCTTCGACGCAAAGACCGGCGACAAGCTCTGGGAGGGCCAGTTGCCCGAGAGCGGCACCGTGATCCGCGCCTCACCCACGCTCGCGGATGGCCGCCTATACATCGTCAACGAAAAGGGCACCACCTACGTGGTCGATGCGACCGCGAGTGAATTCAAACTCCTCGCGACGAATGTGCTCCCCGACGAAAACGTGCGCGGCTCCATCGCCGTGAGCGACGGCCAGCTTTTCATCCGCGGCACGCAATTCCTCTACTGCATCGGGAAGTAGAGCGAGCATGCCTTCAAGCCTGCTCGCTTTTCGGCGCGCCAACCGCAGCGTGCGGCCTGGAAGGCACACTCACTCTACGGCAGCTCCACGCTCGCCACTGCCATCGCGGCGATGCCCTCCTGCCGGCCGATGAAGCCGAGGTGCTCATTGGTCGTCGCCTTCACTCCCACGCGCTGCGGAAGCAGCCCGAGCGCCTCCGCGAGGTGCGCCTTCATCGCATCGAGATGCGGGGAAATCTTCGGCGCCTCCGCGATCAGCGATGCGTCGATATTCACCACGCGTCCGCCTTGCGCGGCGACGAGTTCGGCGGCTTTCCGCACGATCTCCAGACTGCTTATCCCTCGGATCGACGGATCGGTATTCGGAAAATGATGGCCGATGTCGCGTTCGCCGATCGCGCCGAGGATCGCGTCGGCGATGGCGTGGCAGAGCACGTCGGCGTCGCTGTGTCCGTCGAGTCCGTAGGAATGCGGAATCTCCACGCCGCCGAGAATGAGCGGACGGCCTTCCACCAGGCGATGCACGTCGTAACCGATTCCGGAGAGATACATGGTCAGATATGGAGATCGATCCGCCCGCTCGAAGCGACGACCGAAATTTTCCCCGGCGCATCCGTGCGGTCCGTCATCTCGAAGCTTCCGCCCGCCGCTTCGACCAGGATCTTCCCCGCCGCGACATCCCAGAGGCTCACCTGCTGCTCGATATACGCATCGAGCCGCCCGCAAGCGACGTAAGCGAGATCGAGCGCCGCGCTGCCCATGAGCCGGCACTTCCGCGCACGCATCACGTACTTCTCCAGCACCGGCAAGCCCGCAGCGATCGTCGCAGCGCTCTTGGCGAAGCCGACGGAGAGGACGGCGTCGGAGAGTTCCGTGCGCTTGCTGACCTGAATGGGTGTGTCGTTGAGCGTCGGAGTGCCGCCCTTTTCCACCGCCCACAGCTCATCGCGCTGCGGATCGTAGATCACCCCGAGCACGATCTCACTGGCCCGGCGCAGGGCGATCGAGATGCAAAAGTGCGGGATGCCGTAGAAGTAGTTCACCGTCCCGTCGATGGGATCGACGATCCATTGGTGGTCGCCCGCCTGATTCCCCGCGATGCCTTCCTCGCCGAAGATCGCGTGATCGGGGAAGGCGCCGAGCAGCGTCGCGGTGATGAGATCCTGCGCGCGCACATCGAGGTCGAGCTTGATGTCGTGTGCGTGGAATTCATTTACCTCGAGCGGCGCTCCGAAGTGCTCGCGGAGGAGCGCGCCAGCTTCGTGGGCGGCGGTGATGGCAGTGGTGAGGAAAGGAGGAACCATGTGCGTCGTTGCGAGTGCGACCTCCGGCGACGATGCCGGAAAAAGAAACGGGAGGAGAAATAAATTCTCCTCCCGTCTTTGAAAGAAAAAGGGCAGGGATGCCGTTATTTCTTCTTCTTCGCAGCAGCCTTCTTCTTGGCCGGTGCTTTCTTCGCGGCAGCCGCCTTCTTCGCAGGCTTCTTCGCGGCCAATTTCTTGGCAGGCTTTTTAGCAGTTTTCTTGATCGCCATTGATAATCCCCCCTTTCTGTCCGCAATTGCGGGTCACGAAATTTTGGTTGTGGTCGGTGAGTTGGAACATCACTCGCTTGATGCGCGTTGGGTAATGAAGATGTTCAGATGCGTCAACGAATTTTTTGTGTTGCGTGCTCGTGGGAAGTTTCGTTGACGCCTTCGCGGCGCTGATGTTCGCAGGATGCGTGCCTCGCCTCGCTCGTGATGCGAAGTCGCGCGAGCAAGTGTGCATCGGACTCGCGCGACGATTGCAAAATGCGCGCGGAAAAACTTCGCGCCGCGCGCCGCGCGATGTTCGCCCGAAAAAAATCACGAGGATTTTTTTTGCGCGAGAATGCGCGCCGCGCGCTCGACGATCTCGTCCACGCTCCACAAGCGACCGAGTCCTTCGTATCCGCACGCGAGCAATCCCTCCTCCGGTCCGATGAATTCCACGCCGCGCGCGCGCAGTGTCGCGACGTTGTGCTGCGTCGCCGGGTGCTGCCACATCTTCCCATTCATCGCCGGCGCGATGAGCACCGGCGCGAGTGTCGCGAGCGCGATCTCGCCCACCGGATTGCCCGCGAGCCCGCACGCCAGTTACGCGATGATGTTCGCCGTCGCGGGCGCGACAAGCAGCAGATCCGCGCGATCCGCGATCTCGATATGGCCCGGCTTCCAGCCTCGCGCGCCGTCAAAAACGCTGGTGAGCACCGGCTGCCGCGAGAGCGTTTGAAAAGTGAGCGGCGCGACGAACTCCTGCGCGCCGTGCGTCATCGCGACATGCACTTCATAGTCGCGCTTCACCAGCTTGCTCACGAGATCCGCCGCCTTGTAGGCCGCGATCGAGCCGGTGACGCCGAGGATGATTACGGGCGCGCTCATTCGCCGGAGAGATTGAGCCGATGGCTGCGCATCCGCTCGGTGAGCATGATCGCCCGGAAGCGCGCGAGATCCTCCTCCGGCGAACCGCTCAGCATGGTGTAGCGATACGACTGCCACTCCGCCATTTCCGTCACCGCGTTGCGCAGTCGCAATTCTAGCGTCGCGGGATCCTCCGTCCCGCGCTGGAGCAGCCGCCGCCGCAGTTCCTGCAGACTCGCAGGCATCAGAAACACATCGACGAGCGAAGACTTCAATTGCGCGTCCGCATTGTGCCGGATGGCCGCCGCGCCCTGTACATCCACGTCGATGAGCACGTCGTCGCCCGCGACCAGGTGCTGCATCACCGTCTCGCGCAGGGTGCCGTACCGGTGCTCGTGGACGCGCGCGTGCTCGAGGAAATCGCCGACGAGCATCCGCTGCTCAAATTCCTCCGGCGAGATGAAGTTGTAGTCGCGCCCGTCCACCTCGCCCGGTCGCGTGGTGCGCGTGGTGCAGGAGGTCGCATAGACGAAATCGCGCGTGGGCTTGAGCAGATTCAGCAGCGTGCTCTTGCCACCGCCCGAGGGAGCGGAGAGGACGAAGAGGATACCGCGGCGGGAGTGTCTCATTCGATGTTCGAGAGCTGTTCGCGGATCTTCTCCATCTCGGCCTTGCAGAGCACCACGAGCTGGGAAATCTCCACGTCATTCGCCTTCGCTCCGAGTGTGTTGAATTCGCGCCCGATCTCCTGGCTCATGAATTCCAGCGTCCGTCCGACCGGTTCATTCCGCCGCAGATGATGCGCAAACTGCGCGAAGTGACTGTCGAGCCGCGTGAGCTCCTCGGAGATGTCCGATTTGTCGGCGAAAAAGATGACTTCCTTGATCAGTCGCTCGTCTTCGATCTGTAGATCGATCCCCGCGCGATGGATGCGCTCCTGCAGCGACTGCCGGTAGCGCTTGAGCACGCCCGGCTGGAGCTGCCGGATCTTGCGCACGCAGTCCCGCACCACTTTCAGCCGTTTCACGAGATCCTTCGCGAGATGTTTGCCCTCGCGCTCGCGCATCGTCACGAGTTCGGCGAGCGCCTGCCGGAGCGCGGCCTCGACGTGGGGCCAGCTCTCGTCGATGGGCGGGGCCTCCTCCGGCACGCGGAAGACCCCCGGCGCGCGCAGCACCGTCTCGATGCCGATCTCCCCAGCGGCCTTGAGTTCCTTCTGCAAATCCAGCATCGCGCGGTAGTAGGCGCGCGCGACCTCCGTATCGAGCGCGAGATTCCCAGTGGCCGCGGCGCTGCGATGCGCTGCGATGACGACATTCAGCCGCCCGCGCGAGACTTCGGCATTGATGACGTCGCGCACGCGCGGCTCGAGTTCGGAAAGTTCGCGCGGCAGCGTGACGGTGACGTCGCTCTGCTTCCGGTTCACGGAGTTGAGTTCGACGCTGTACTTGCAGCCGTTGTGCGCGGAGTGTCCCCGGCCATAGCCGGTCATGCTTCTCATGCGTGAAAACGTAGGGGGCGGAGCGACCGCGTGACGAGCGGGAATCTCATCGCCTCCAGCAGGGAGCGCCGGAAGTGTTGGCGCCCAGTCGCCCGCCAGTCCTTCACCTCAGGCGGCACGCCTGGATCACACACTCACCCCGCGAAACCGTACACCCGCACGAGCTGCTTCTTTCCCTTCAACGCACGCTCGCCGAAGTCCGCCAGCGCCGTGCCTTCCGGCAGGTGCTCGGCAAAGGGATGCGAGAGGACCGTGGCTTGGTTCAGCTCCTTCGAGACGGCTTCGAGACGGAAGACGGTGTTCACTGCGTCGCCGATGATGGTGGCGTCGCGCGCGGCGGCGAGGCCGACATTGCTGCACGTCACGCGGCCATAGTGCAGCGCGACGGCGATTCGGAAGGCTTCACCATTCGGCCACCGGCGCTCGGCCGCGAGCGCCT
>JBGSYE010000455.1:0-8307 GCA_041751075.1 Chthoniobacteraceae bacterium | reverse complement strand
GGTGTCGGGCTGGCGGTTCAGAATGGCCTGCTGCTGCTCGTCGAAGACATTGAGCAGCCCGCCGTACTCTTCGAGTTCGGCGCGCAGCGCGGCGATGATCTGCTCCTGCGGGTCCGCATCGACGGTGGGTTCTTCAAGGTTCAACATGAGTGTAGTCTGGCCTGACCGCCTCCGATCATAGCCCGGCGCGTGCCACGCAGCGGCGGGGACACAGGGGAATTTTCCGCGGCAGATTCAGGGCCCAGCCGAACAAGTGTCGCAGCTCGACACGGCCGATGAAACACTCACCCACCTCGGGGCAGCATGCCTTTTCACCTCTTCCGCCGCCCGCCTTCCCTCGCAAGACTGACGGTGACGAGACAGGCCGCCAGCAGCACCGTCGAAGGCTCCGGGATCGGCACGACTTCGCCGGTGGCGAGGATGCTGCCGGTGCCGAGAAAGCCCATCCCTGCGCCGCTGTAGAAGCTGATCTGGTTGGACTGGCCCACATCGAGGCCGCTGCCATCGGTGCCGAAGAATAGCCGATCGGGTCCCCCGCCGATGCCCACTGTGCCGGTCCAGTTGTAGATGCTCAGCATCCCCACCCAACTTCCAGCGAGTGCGCTGCTGTTGGCAAAGGTCAGCGCATTCCCAAAGTTGCCCGTGCCGAAGTCGATGATCGAACTCGCCGAGAGCGTGAGCGCGCCCACACTCTCCGCGAGGCCGCCGGTCTCGAAGGTGCCGCCGGCCAATGTAACGCCGGCCGCGTCGTTGATCCGGTCGCCAGTGCCGCTCAGGAGCAGAGTGCCGCCCGAGTTCACCGCGACGGATGCGGTCTGCCCCAGCACCGCAGCAGCCACGGCTTCCAGTGTGCCGCCGCTCACGCTCGTGGAGCCGGTGAAGGTGTTCGCAGTCGTGAGCCTTGTCGTTCCCGCCCCGGTCTTGAGCACGCTGTTCGTATTGCCCCCAGTGTCCGTGATCGCGGAGCCGAGGGTGAAGCTCTCGCTGGCGCCGGGGGAAAGCGTGACGGTCTGCGCATTGGCGACTGCTGCGCTCTGCTGCACGCGGCCGACGACGATTGGCCCACCGGCGTCGTCGTAACCCCAATCCTTGATCATCGCGCCGGGGGCGTTATTCGTGAGCGTCACGCGCATCCACCCGAAGAGCGGCCCGCTACTCGCATTGGTGGTGAATTGAAATCCCAGATAACCCTCAGTGCCGACCGGGAACTGATCAGCGCCCGCTCCGATGTGTTCGTGGCCGCTGTTTCCCGAGCCGCCGAAGCCGCTCGCGTAAGTCAGGCTGCCCGAGATCACGCTGCCGGCCGCGAGATTCAGCACCCGGTCGAGATTACTCGTGCCGATGCGAACCGGCTGGAAGGCGGCGCTGTTGCCGATCGCTGATCCGCCAAAGAAGGGATTGATATCCCAGCCGGTGAAGGCCGAAGTGGCCGTCGCACCCGTTTCGATGTCCAGATACACCCCGGCAAAGTTGGTCGGGATCGCGATGTCCTGGAGATTGCTGTAGATCGTATCGGCAGACGCGGATCGGGCGAGGAGCAGGGTCAAGAGCGCTGCCGCCAGGAGAGGAGTGGGTCGCATTTTCATGGGAGTGGGGGAAAAATGAAGGAAGTCATGTTCGTCAGTGGTGAAATTACTGAATGGTGACGTGCACGCGGAAGAACTGGGCCTTTTCCCCGGTGCTGAGAAAAAACGGGTAAGGCACCGTGACCGCATCCAGCTCGGCATCCGAGGCGACGGCCGTGGGTATGGCGCTGCTGCTCTCCCAACTGCCAGCACTCATGTCGGCGCTGAACTGCACCGTGTAAGTGAGCCCGGCGGCCACCCAGTCCTTCCGGCGTCCATATACAGCGCGGAAGTCCACACCCGTGGCCGTATCGGTGATGCTGATCGCGGGCTGCGCGCGCAGGGTAATGACTCCCGATGCGTAGGTGATCGCGCCGGGGCCGGACGCGGCGTTGTTTGGGTCCGTGCCGAAGGCGAACTCCAGCAGGTTGCAGAAAGGATCACCGTCCGGGCTCGCTGTATTGGCGGCGTTTCCCGTGTTGGCGGTGGTGCCGAAATTCGCCTGCCGCCAGCTTTCCAGCACCGTCAGGCCGGTTCCGGTAAGCACGAGATCGAACGGGTTTTCATCCGCATCGCTGCTCGCGATGTGCAGTGCCGCGGTGCGCATCCCGGCCGCAGTGGGAGCAAAAGCAACCGTAAAAGTGGTGCTCCCATCGGACGCCAGGGATGTGCTCGCGCCAGTTGCATCCACAGCGAAGTCGCCACTGTGGCTGCCATCCTTGGAGACCATCAACCCGGTAAGTTCCGCTCCCCCGGTGTTGCGAATGGTAAAAGCCTTCGCCGCCGTGCCCATCCCGATGGTCGCGGCTCCGAAATCAATGGTGTCAGAGTCGTCGAGCAAACTTACCCCGAGTGGCTGCTCGACGACGATCTCCGCGACCGCGGCAGCGAGCGGTACGCGCCAGAGTCCCATCCCGGAGGTGGCCGCATACAGATAGGGAGTCGCCCCCTGGCTCACTCGCAGGGAATTACAGTCCGGCCACGGCGGATAGAGCGACGCCCAGGCGGCTCCGCTATCGGAGGAGCGTCGAAGCGCCGCGCGATCTTCAAAGGTGCCGCCCCGCGAGGCAAAGCATGCGCCGGCGATGGATGACGTCGTCACCGCCTGCGTTCCATTGTCCGGTGAGGTGTTGGCAAAGCTCGTCAGCTTCACCCAGTTCAAAGCATCGTCCACGCTCCTGTAGAGGCCCACTTCCGCCTGGACATCCACCCCTCCGGTCGTCCCGACTGCGGCATAGGCCACCCCGGGCTGGGTGGGGTCGAAGGCCACGCTATAGCAGGCCTTCGGAGGCGTGAGCAGCTTCGGCTGTGTGAAGGTCCAGGTGCCGGACGAACGCACGCCGCGCACCATTCCCTGGCCGCCTTTGCCGTTGCGCACGCCGACGAGGAGAATGTCTGCATTGGTCGGATGTGCCGCGATGCATTCCACATTTCGATTGCTCAGGCCGATCTGCTGCCAGGTCATGCCACCGTTGCGCGATTCCCATACGCCTCGCGAGCTATCGGCACTGGTATTGAAGGCGCGCGCCACCAGCCACATCACCGAGCCATCGGCACTGAAGACGAGGGCCGATGGCAGCGCGTCCTTGGGCAAGCCGCCCATGTTTGCGTCTCCACCGGCGAGTAAGCTCCATGCCCAAACTTGCGTGGCAGTTTGGAAGGCACCCTGGAAAAGTCCGCTCGTTTTCTGCCCTTCCGCACCGCCGAAGGCATCCTTCAGCGACGCATAGGCAACGCCCGATTGAGTGGGATGGAAGGCGACGAGAAAACCTGAGTTTCCGTTTAGCGTGTCAAACCTGAATGCATATTGGTGAAAGCTCACTCCGCCATCCACCGAAGCGAAGACCGCGCGGTCGGCCAGCGCTACCAGAATTCGCTCCGGATGCGATGGCTCGATGGCGACCATGTTATCCACGGTGTTGGACATGCCGCGGTTGATCCAGTCATCCGCCCTCCGGCGGCCTTGATTCGCACCCGGAGTGATCGCGGCCACGGTGGCTTTCCTGGTCGTGTACCGTTGCTGCCAGGTCACTCCGGCGTTCGTGCTCCGGTGAAAGTTCCCATTTTTACCAGTCCAGAAGCTGCCGTCCGCGAGCCGGACGAGGGATCCTGGATTGGTCACGATCGGATTGGCGGATGCCCAGCCGATATCGGAAATGGCCTGCCGCGCGGACCAGGTCGGCGAGGCCGCAAGACCGTCGGGGGTGTAGTATATGCCGTTAGGGGAAGTCGATGAACCCGCCCAGATTTCCTGGCCAAAGGCGGCGGGATTGGTCGCCAGGGAATTCCAATCCACGCCAACGACAGAGAGGTTGCCGGAAAGGCTTGTCCAGGCGCCCGATCCGGATGGCTTCCTCGCGATCCCGCCGGTGATTCCCGCACTCAAGCCCCGCACCGCCACAAGCAGGGAGTCGAAATTCGCCGGATCGGCGAGCAATCTTCCGCAGGTGAGCGTCGTCAGCCCGGCGTTCACTGCCGTCCATGTGGCGCCACCGTTCAGTGAGCGAAAGACTCCCGCGCCCGTGCTGATCCAGAGATGAGAGGAGTCGCCCAGATTCGCCAGGGTGGTCACGACTGCGCCCGACGTGGCGGCGTAGGGAAAACTCTCCAGCACATTCGATCCGCCGTAATTCAATCGGTAAAACTTCCCATCGCCGCCTGTGTGATCGCGAGCCAATCCGGTGCCGAAGTAAACGATCAAATTGCCGCCGCCGTCGCGCACCACCGCCAGCGCGCCCACGTTCGTCGCGCTCACCAGCTTTGCCCACGTCTGGCCGCGGTCGTTGCTTTGAAAGACTCCGTCCTCGAGGCCGATGAACATCCGGTCGGCATCCGCCGGGTCGAAGGCGAGGGATTGGCACTGATTCGGAGTCCAGCCCTGGGTGAGATATTGCCAGGTCGCCCCCTGATCCTCGCTGCGCCACAATCCTGCCACGTCGCTTCCCAGATAGACGGTGGAAGCATTGGCCGGATCTGGCGCGGTCAGGAGGATTTGGCCGCCGCCGCCGAGACCCATCGATTCCCACGGACTGGCCGATGCACCCAGCGTCAGCACGAGGATCGTGAGCAGTAAGAAGAGTTTTCGATTCATGGGAAGCGGATGGGTTTAGTGCGGCTTCGATAAGAGAGCGCTTCACGGAATGGCCACCTGCACGCGGAAGAACTGCGCCTTTTGTCCGGTGCTAAGGAAGAAGGGATACGGCACCGTCACCGCGTCGATCTCCGCATCCGAGGCGATCACCGTGGGCGTGGCGGCGCTATCCTCCCAACTGCCCACGCTCATATCGGCGCTGAATTGCACGGTGTAAGTCAGCCCGGCGGCCACCCAGTCCTTCCTGCGTCCGAAGACCGCCCCGTAGTCCACGCCGGTGGCGGTCTGCGTCACGCTCACGGTGGGCTGGCCAAGCTGCGTGATCGCCCCTGCCGCATAGGCGATACTGCCGAGGCCGGAGCCGGGATCGTTCGGATCCGTCCCGAAGGCAAACTCCAGCAGATTGCTGTAAAGATCGCCGTCCGGGTTCGAGGCGTCGGCGGCGTTGCCGCTGTTGGCGGTGGTGCCGAAGTGCGTTTGACGCCAGTTTTCGAGCACCGTCACGCCGGTCCCGGTGAGTGCCAGGTCAAAGGGGTTGCGCTCGGCGTCATTGCTTATGAGGTGCAGCGCCGCACTGCGCGGCCCGAGCGCGCTGGGACTGAAGCGGACTGTGAAACTGGTGCTCCCGCTCGGACCAGAGACGGGCGACGAGGGGCTGACGATGACTGCGAAGTCGCCGGCATCCGCGCCGTCGATGATGATCCCGAGTCCGGTGAGATCGGTGGTGCCCGTGTTCTTGATCGTGAAAACGCGGTCGGCACTGTGGACGACGTCCGCGGTGCCGAAGCTCACGGTTGCGCCATTCGCTACTCCCGTCCCGGCGGGTTGCTCGACGAGGAGCGTGGGATGCGGGAGCGCGAAGGTTGCCGCGAGGGAGCGACCGTAAGTGCCGGCGACATTCGCCGTGAGCCGGATGGTGGGGCTGAGCTGCTCGACGACGATCGCCGGGTCGCTGGCGATCACCGCGGTGGCCGTCCGCGCAAATTCCACGGTGATCGTGCCGGTGTTGAGCTGGGTGGGATCGGAGAGGGCCGTGTCCAATTGCACAAAGGTCTCCCGAGCCACGACCGCGGACTTCTTGTTACTGGTGATCAGCCCCACGGTGCGGCTGCCGTCTTCCAAGAAGTTGGCGGCGGTGATGGCCAGCCGCTGCTCGCGCACGCCTTGCGCGGCGGAGGAATTTTCCAGGATCGTCACGTCTGGGTTCCCAGCGTAAGCGCCGGTCTGCGCCGCGCTCAGATTCGGCAGCAGAATGTAGGAGTAAGTGGCGCCCGTCGGATTGCTGCCGTGGTCGAACCAGAGCGTCGCGTAGTTGCGCGTCGTGGGCGTCGTGGTCCCGCTGGTATTGATGTCACGCCACTGGCCGGTGCGCGCCTCGCGCAGCCCGCGGACGGTCGCGCCGCCGGGAAAGACATACCCGCCGGTGGCTGCGAGATGCGCCCAGCCGATGCCGCTCATCGTCTCGCTCCAGCCGAGCGCGGTGGACTTGGCCAGGCCATCCACGGTCAGGGCGCTCGAGGCAATCTTGAGCCGGCGGTTTTCGACGACGGTCTCGATGGGCCGGCCATCGGTGCTCGCGATGCCCGCGCCGAGCGCGACGATCTCGTCGTCAAACATGAACCAGGACTTGCGCGCCGTGAGGCTGCTGGCGGAGGCGGCGAGTTCCATGCCCGCGCTGCCGTAGAGCCCGAGGAGGTCCGCGCCGCCGACCCAGCTCTTCGTGCTCCGGGTGCTTTGCGAGGCGGCATCGGCGCGTGCCTGCGTATCCACGGTCGTGCCGGCGAGCCGGTAACTATTCACCGTCGGCCAATACGCGGAACTGTACTCATCGAGGTCCGCATTGTAGAGGTAAGTGGCGCCGTCGCCTTGATACCACCCATGCAAGTTTTCGCCGCCGATGGATTCGTAGTTGAAGATGCGCGACGACGACATGCTGAGCGCAAAGGCGAACCCCGGCCGCCAATGCACCACGCGATCCATCCCGGCAAAGGTGCGATGCGTCACCAGCTCCGGGCGCGCGGCGATGGCGGTGTCGCCGAGCACCGCCTTGGCGCGGAGCACCGACGGGAGCGAGTTGCTGGTGAGAAAATTGCGCGAGGTATCCGCCACTATCCAGGCTTTGGCCATGCCTTTGTAGGTCAGCGCGTCCCCCGGTGGCGCGAAGTCCGCGATCTGCAGGATGAACCGAATGATGCCATGCCCGCGGACATGATCCTCGAGGGTGCTCCGGGCCACATTACGCCCGCGCACGCAGTCCATCATCGCGCCGCGGAAGAGGAAGGGATCGTAGGAGTCGTAGATCCAGCGATAGAGGTTCGCGAGGTTCGGATCGGCGACCGTCCACGTCGAACTTTGGAGCATGGCCAGTGTCGATCCGAGTGAGTCGATCAAGTCTGCCCCATACCCGCCAGTGTAAGGATGTGCCGTATGTTGGATAAAGGAACCGTCGGCGTAATATCCGTCGCCGCTCGTCACGTAGGCGAAGACCGGACTGAGCGAATTGCGCGCGGAGAACAGCTTTCCGCTGTCTTTCACGATCGCGCCGCGCACCGCGACCACGGCGGCTTTGTCCGTGCGATTCGCGCCGGTGTTGTAGGCATTGGAGAAGGTGAAAACTTCCGCCGTCGGAACGAAGCGCTCGATCGCCCGCATCTGATTCATCAGCCGCGTGGCGGAGAGCTGATGGTAGAGCAGCACCACGATGTCGTTGAGGTTCTGCGGCGCGCCGATCTCCCAGTCATACCAGTTGTCATAAGGCGCGACGGTTTCGCGATAGCGATTGGCATTCATCCAATCCAGCGCGCCCGCGAGATCCGCGAGCAGGCTGGCGTTGCCTTCCAAAGTCGAGCCCGTGGTGGCGTATGCGAGGGCCATGGACCGCAAGCGCGCATAGCCGGTGGCAATCTCCCCGGAATCCGTGGTGCTCGCCAGGTCGTTCCAAAGGTAGTCGCGTGCGTTGCCCCCTGTCTTCAGCATGGCCGTCCACTGGGTCTGCGCACTGGCGGTCAGCGCCACGATGCGGTTCGCGATGTCGGGATCGCTCGGGTTGTAACTCGTGCCGCCGGTGAGCAGCGTGAGCCAGCGGCCCCGCAGCGTGTCGTATTCATCCGGCGCGCCGCCTGTCACGCGCACATCCACCGGCGCCGAGGTCGTGGTGTCGTCCCCATCGCTCACCACGGCCGTGAGCGAATGCACACCAGGGCCGGCGCCGACCCAGTCGAACGTGTAAGGCGCGGTGGTGTCCTCGCCGAGCTTGGTCGTGCCACGATAGAATTCGACCTTCGTCACCCCGGTGTCGTCACTGGCGTTTGCCGCGAGGGAAATGCTCGCGGGCGCGGAGTAAGTCGTGTCCGCGGCAGGCGCCGTGAGCGTGACGCTGGGCGGCGTGTTGAGCGTCACCGTCACATTGTCGATGAAGAAGCTCTGGATGGTGTCGCCATTCTTCAGCGCCACGGTGTCGAAGCTGTAGAAGCGGTCCGCAGCGGTGGTGATCGTGCCGCGGGCGATGCCGTCATTGTCTAGGCGGCCTTCCAGAAGCAGGCTGCCATCCGCATTCCGCGTGATGCGCAGCAGGGCGCTGTGCCGCTGCTCCGTGCCGCAATTCATGGCGCTGCCGCCCGACCCCGCGGCGCGCAATCCGCCGGGCGCCGA
>JBGSYE010000454.1:0-2557 GCA_041751075.1 Chthoniobacteraceae bacterium | reverse complement strand
GGCGACCCCGCAACCGGCGCCGCGTCAGGAAATGGCGAAGCTCACCACGCCCGCGCCGCGTGCTCCGCGGACCGGCTACCAGCCGCAGCTCCAGAAGACCCGCATCGAGGGCAGCATCTCGAATCGCGGCAAGGCCGCTGTGGACGCCGTGAGCACGCCGCTCGCGCGCTACAAGAAGCAGGTCAACGACGCCATCGGCTCGCGCTGGTACTATTACATCCGCGGGAAAATGGATTTGATCGCCGCGGGCTCGGTCCATATGAGCTTCTCGATCGACGACCGGGGGCAGCCCGTCGGCGTCCGCATCGACTCAAATACCTCCAACCAAAGCCTCGCCGACGTCTGCGAGCGGGCGATCCGCGAAGCGGAACTCGAACCGCCGCCGCCGGAACTCATCGCTCCCTTGAAGGACGGCCGGCTCGACTACTCCCTCACCTTTACCTTCTACAATCTGTGACCTCCGATCCCGCTGGCTCGATGCAATCTGTCATCAAATTCTTCCTTCAGGGCGGCTTCTTCATGATCCCGCTGCTGCTTTGCTCGATCATCTCGGTGGCGGTCATCTTCGTCCGGTCGCTGGCCTTGCGGCGGAATGTGGTGATGCCGCCGGCGATCGAGCAGGAGATCGAAGCCATCCAGCCCGGCGACGAAAGCAATGCGGTGGTGCGCCTCGCGCGCACCGCGTGTCTGGACCAATCCGCGCTCGGACGCATCACCGACGTGGCCTTGCGCCATCTGAACTGGCCGAAAGCGGAAAACAACGAAGCCGTGCAGACGCGGGCCCGGCACGAGATCGTGCGCCTCGAGAGCGGGCTCTTCATTCTCGAAATCATCGTCGGCATCGCGCCGCTGCTCGGTCTGCTCGGCGCGGTCTCGGGCCTGGTCGCGGTCTTTGCGGCGTTCGGTTCGGATGTCACCGGACAGGATCCGCACGGCATCGCCAAGGGCATCTCCGAGGCGCTCAGCACGACCATCGTGGGTCTCGCCATCGCCATCCCGAGCCTCATCGCCTACAGCCATTTCGCGAGGAAAGTGGAGACGATGGCCGCGGAGATGGAGTCGCTCGTCGCGGATCTCCTGGCGAAATGCTACATGCGCAAGGAGCGCCCGGCGCCCGCCCGCCCGCCCGCCCCACAGAGCAGCTACCAGCCTCCGGCGCGGCCGATGGAGGAAGAAGTGTTGTGAAGTTTTACACGAAGCGCCGCCGCACTCCCCAGGTCATCATCGTCTCGCTGATCGATATCTTCGCGATCCTGCTGATCTTTGTGATCGTCACGACGACCTTCAAAAAGGCGCAGCCGTCGGTGACGATCAAACTTCCCGAGTCGAAAAGCGCCGTGGCCGCCGAGAAAGCGAACGAACCCACCGTGCTCTCCATCTCCGAAAAGGAGGAAATCTTCATCGGAGAGAAAAAGGTGGAGCTCGAGCAGCTCGCCGAATCCGTCTCCTCCCTCATTGCCAGCAACGCCAAGCTCTCGCTCGCCATGAGCGCCGATGAACGCGTCTCCTACGGCTTCCTCATCAAGGTGCTCGATGCCCTGAAGGAGGCGGGCGTGAAGGGGAATCTGTCCGCCTTTACTGAATCGAAAAAATGATCCTCGAAGTCGTGAAATACGGGAACCCGGTGCTGCGCGCCAAGGGCCTCGAAATCAAGAAAGCCGACGAAAAACTCAAGCAGCTCGCCGCCGACATGATCGAGACGATGCGCGCCCACCACGGCGTCGGCCTCGCGGCGCAGCAGGTCGGCGTGCCGCTGCAGATCACCGTGATCGACGTCGCCGACATCGAGGATCGCCCGAGCGCGATGTTCATCGACGGCGAACCCGTGAAGCTCGAAGAGCACATGCCGCTGATCCTGCTCAATCCCAAGCTCAAGCTCAGCGCCGACAAGGAAAGCGCGAACGAAGGTTGCCTGAGCTTTCCCGACATGACGGCTGAGGTGACCCGCGCCTCCGGCGTGCGCTGCACCGCGACGCTGTTCGACGGAAAGGAGTTCATCTTCGAGGCTACGGGCCTGCTCGCCCGCGCGCTCCAGCACGAGACCGATCATCTCAATGGCGTGCTCTTCATCGATCGCATGAGCAGCGCCGCGAAAGCCAGCCTCGCCGGCACACTCGCTCTACTACTCCGCCCGGTAGTGGACGCTCAGCGTGCGGAAGACCTGTTTGTCGCGTTCGGCGGAAAAGAAGTTCAGCTCCACCGCGGAATTGTTCTGGTTCCACTTCCACTTCACGATCCGCTGCAGGGTGTCGCCTTCGGGCTCGGTTTTATCCGCGATGAGCTGCCCGGGGCCGAAGCGCTTGTCGAGATTCTCGCGGACCTGCCCCATGAATTCCTCATACTTCGCCTGCGGCCAGTCCTCCTTCTGATACTGCAACTCCACCTCCACGAGCGCGCCGGTGCGGAAGTAAAACACCGTGCGCTTGAGTCCCTGCTGGACGAGTCCCACCACATCCCACTTCTCGCGACCCTCGACGGTCTTGCGCTCGACGATGGTGGCCTTGGCGGCCGTGAGCAGTCGCTCGAGGCGTTCCTCCTTTTCCCCCCACGCGAGGCC
>JBGSYE010000453.1:0-9468 GCA_041751075.1 Chthoniobacteraceae bacterium | reverse complement strand
CTGCCGGCGGCGGAGCGGCGCCGCATCGCGGAGAAAGTGGCGCGCTTCACCGGCCTCGCCGTCGCGCAGATCGAAGATCACGATCTGCGGATCAATGCCGGATTCTTCCGCGAGATGCTGCTGCGCAAGGAAGGGAAGATCCTCGGCCGCTTCGATGCGCGGGTGACCTCCGAGGATGGCGATCGCACGGACCTCGCGCCGGAGTTCGATCCCTCGTTCAGCAATATCATCGGTCCCTTTTCCGCCTCGGTGAACGCCTACCTCCGCTCCGAACTCGGCTACGAGAGCGACCTGCCCTACCATGTCCTCGCGCCGGTCAAGTGGCGCTGGGAGGCCTTCGCCGGACGCTACGCCAGCGTCGAACCGCGCCTCGCCAGCGCTCTCAAGACAAATCCGCGCCTGCGCGTCATCGTGCTCACCGGCCTTCGCGATCTGGCCGTGCCGGAGGATTCGATCCGCTTCAGCCTCGATCATCTCACGCTCCCCGCCAGCATCCGCGCAAACATCACCTGGGCCCGTTACGAGAGCGGCCACATGATGTACCTCTTTGAAAAGGACGCGGAGAAGCTGCGGAAAGATCTTGTGAGTTTCATCCAAGGCGGGAAGTAGGAAGGCGGAAGCACAGGATGCCCTTCCGCGTTCCGCGTCGGAGGGACGCTGGCCCGGAACCGGCTTTAGGCGAACGGAAATCCGTATCACCTTGAGACCCACTTTCCCTCCGGAACCCGAGGTGGAACTACAGCCGGTGCCGTCGTCGACAACCGCGCTGCTGGGGGCCGGACTCGCCCACATCGCCAGCGAGCACGGTGCGCTCGGGGACGAGCGCCGCTTTTTCCGGGCGCTCATCGACGCGATTCCAGACCCGATCTTTGTGAAGGACTGCCAGGGGCGCTATCTGCTCGTGAATACGGCCGATCAGGCGATGTTCCACGCTGGCGACGGGGATTGCACCGGGCGCACGGTCTTCGACTTCCCGAGGTTCCGGGAAAATGCGGAGCAATACTTTGGCGACGACATGGCCGTGATTCAGAGCGGTCGCGCCGTGGTCGATCGCGAGGAGCCGATTCAATTCTCCGACGGGCGACGCGGCTGGCTGCTCACCAATAAATATCCGATGCGCGATGAGGCGGGACGGATCGTCGGGCTCGTCGGCATCGCGCGAGACATCACGGAGATGAAACGCGCGAGCCGAGAACTCGCCGAGACGCGGCAGCGGCTCGCCGATCACGTCGAGAACTCCCCGCTCGGCATCGTGGAATGGGGGCCGGACTTGCGTGTGCAGCGTTGGGCCGGGCAGGCGGAGTCGATGTTCGAGTGGAGCGCCAGCGAGGTGTTGGGGCTGCACTTCACGGCATTCCAACTCGTCCACGCCGAGGATTGCGCGTGCTTCGACGGAGTGTGCCAGCGGCTAGTCGATGGCCTCGAAAACCGCAGCGTCTCCAATAGCCGCAACCTGACGAAGACCGGACGCACGCTCCACTGCACCTGGCAAAATTCCGTGCTCTACGACTCCGCAGGCCGGGTGGTCTCGATCCTCTCGCTCGTCCAGGACATCACAGAACGCGTGCTCGCCGAGGAGGCCGGCCGGCGGGCGGAGCTGGAACGCCAGACGCTCGAACGCAAGCTGCAGGAGTCGCAGAAGCTGGAGAGCCTCGGGGTGCTCGCCGGCGGCATCGCCCACGACTTTAATAACCTCCTCACCGGCGTGCTCGGCAACGCGAGCCTCGCCCGTGCGACGCTCCCCATCGACTCGCCGATCGCCGTGCATCTCGAGGAGATCGAGACCGCGGCGACACGCGCCGCCGACCTCTGCAAGCAGATGCTCGCCTACTCGGGCAAGGGCCGCTTCGTGGTGAAGCGGCTCGACGTGAACACGCTCGTCGATGAGACCGCGCAGCTCCTGCGAGTCTCGATCAGCAAGAAGGCGGTGCTGCAATTCGAGTTTGCGCCGGCACTGCCGCCGGTCGTCGGCGATGCCACACAGATCCGGCAGGTCATCATGAATCTGGTGATCAATGCCTCCGAAGCCATTGGCGACCAGAGCGGGTTCATCACGCTGCGGACCGGCTTGCTGCGCGCCGATCACGCCTACCTCCAGAGCACGCTGATCGCGCACGATCCGGCGCCCGGCGACTACGCCTTCATCGAGGTCAGCGACACCGGCAAGGGCATGTCGCCAGAGGTGCAGGCAAAAATCTTCGAGCCATTTTTTACGACGAAATTCACCGGCCGCGGGCTCGGCCTCGCCGCCGTACTCGGGATCGTGCGCGGCCACCAGGGCGCACTGAAAGTCCAGAGCGCGGAAGCCCGCGGCACCACCTTCCGCGTGCTGCTGCCCGTGAGCGACGGACTGGCCGACGCCGCGCACGACACGCTCCTTCCGCGCACCGAATGGCGCGGCAGCGGGACGGTGCTCATCGTGGACGACGAGGAGACCGTGCGGGCGAGCACGGCGCGAATGCTGGAGTATGCGGGCTTTCGGACCCTGCTCGCGGAAAATGGGCGTGCGGGCGTGGCGAAGTTTGGCGAGAACCCGGACTCGATCGCGGTGGTGTTGCTCGATCTCACGATGCCGCTGATGGACGGCTCGGAGACTTTCCGCGCGATCACGGCGCTGAAGCCGGACGCCCGCGTGCTGCTGATGAGTGGATACAATGAGCAGGACGCCATCGCGCGGTTCACCGGCGACGGACTGGCGGGCTTCATTCAAAAGCCATTTACCCTGCGCGAACTGCGCGAGCAGTTGCAGGGCATTTTCGCCCAATTGTAGCGTCGGTCGCACCTATCCGCGGGCGAAGGTGGTGAGGAGCCGACTCCGGACAGCTCCGTGCCGCCTCCACCCGCGAAATCAGCGACGGTCATAGACCGACGCTACAATCGCTTGAGCCCCGCGTGCTGCACGGCCACACTCCGGGTTCCATGAAATCCCTACTCCCTCTCGCGCTCCTTGCCGCCCTGACGGCCACCGCCACCGCGGCCGACCTCACCTTCTACCTCGGCACCTACACTCGCGGCGACAAGAGTAAGGGCATCTACGTCGGCAAGCTCGACTCGGCGACCGGCAAGCTCGGCCCGATCGAACTCGCCGCCGAGACCGGCAACCCAAGCTTTCTCGCGCTCTCGCCCAACGGAAAAAATCTCTACGCGGTCGCGGAAGACGGCGGTGGCGGTGTCGCGGCCTTTGCGGTCGGGGCGGATGGAAAGCTCACGAAGCTGAATTCGCAGTCCACCGGCGGCGCGGGCACCTGCCATGTGTGGGTCGATGCGACCGGACGCAATGTCTTCGCGGCGAACTACAGCGGCGGCAGCCTCGCCGCCTTCCAGACGAAGCCGGACGGCTCGCTCGCCGAGCGCACTGCCTTCATCGAACTCGAAGGCTCGGGACCGAATCCCAAGCGGCAGACGAAATCCTACGGCCACGCCATCTACACCGATGCGGCGAACAAGTTTGTCTATGGCTGCGATCTCGGCAGCGATCAGGTGTGGATCTTCAGCCTCGACGCTGAAAAGGGAACGCTCACACCGGCCAATCCGCCCTCCGCCAAAGTCCCCCCCGGCGGCGGCCCGCGCCACTTCGCAATCCATCCGAATGGCCGCTTCGCCTATACGAACAACGAGCTCAGCATGAGCGTCACCGGCTTCACCCGCGACGCCGCGACCGGCGCGCTCGCCGCGATCGAGACCGTCTCCACGCTCCCCGAAGGCACGCCGAAGGAGGGTTTCTCGACGGCGGAGATTTTCTGTCACCCGACGGGCAAGTGGCTCTACGTCTCCAATCGCGGCCACGACACCATCGCGGTCTTCGCGATCGGCCGGGATGGAAAGCTCAAGTTCCTCGAAGCCGCGCCCGCGGAGGTAAAGGTGCCGCGCGGTTTCGCGATCGACCCGACCGGACGCTGGCTCATCACCGGCGGCCAGAACGACCACCGGATCGCCGTGCTCGCGATCGACCAGCTCACCGGCCGGCTCACCTCCACAGGCCAGACCGCGGAAGTCGGCGCACCGGTCTGCGTGCTCTTCAAGCCGTAGCCCGAAGGCATTCGACATTCCTCCGTCCGCCTCCATCCATTGACAAAACCCACCCCGGTTTCGATAGTGCCAGCACCATGAGCCTCGACTTGAACGACCTGCTTCGGGATTGGCCCCATGAACCAGGAAAACTCAAGGTTCGGAAGATCCTTGGCACGGACGGGAAGGAAAAGATCCAGCTCCGCATCGATCTCGGCCTCATCCAGATGGAGACCTCGGGCCGTCCCGACGGGCAGCGCCCGCACCACTGCGAAAGCCTGTTTGACTGGCACGTCGGCCGGGCGCGCCGGAAGGAGAAGCAGGGAGAATCCTACACGCTGTCGCCGGAGGAGGTCAGCGACGTGCAATACGAGAGCATCCAGTACTACCATCGCTACATCTCGCTCTTTCAGCTCGGCGACTTCGCCGGCGTGATGCGGGACACGCAGCGCAATCTGGATCTCTTCGACTTCGTCTTCGAGCACGCCCCCGCGGAACTCGCGGAGATGCTCGACCAGCACTCGCCGTATGTCCTGATGATGAATACGCGCGCCAAAGCCTCGATCGAGATCGAGCGCGAGGAATTCGCCGGCGCCGTGCGCGTGATCCAGCGCGGGATGGGAAAGATTCGCGCCTTCTACGAAAAGAACGGCGGGCCGGAAGCAGCCGATTCGAGCCCTGAATTGAGCTTCCTCGCCGAGTGGCTCGAAGAGGTCCGGCGCAAGCAGCCGCTCTCCAAGCTGGAAAAGATGCAGCGTGAAATGGACCGGGCCATCGAGACGGAGGCCTACGAACGCGCGGCGGAATTGCGGGATGCGATCCGGGCTCTCTCGACGAGGAAGTCGTGACCGCCGGGTGCGACAGGGAAGTGCCAGATTCCCAATTCCATCTTCCAAACAAACGGTCGGAAAAAATTGGGAGCCCGGCAAATGGATGCGGCGCCAGCGACTCCGTTTCATGGCTTTCACGCCTTTGGAATCTGTTTGGAATCTGGCTCGTGGGATTTGGAATTTTCCTCCAGGCCGGCTGCGGCAATAACCCAAACCCCGAGCCGCTCCGCACGACGCGCAACGATGGTTCACCGTGGCTGGTGCGCTACGGCGGATTGAGCGAAGACCCGCGCTCCTTCGATCCGCAATTCATGTACGATCAGATGAGCCGGCGGGTGCTCGAGGCGGTGTATGACACCTTGCTCGAGTATCATCCGATGAAGACGGATCCCTACGAGGTCCGGCCCGCGCTGCTCGCGGAGATGCCGCTCAAGGAGATCTCCGCGGACGGAAAGATCAGCTATCTCTGCAAGCTAAAGACGGTCGCCAAGTATCACGACGATCCGTGCTTCGCTGGGGGCAAAGGGCGGGCAGTGGTCGCGGAAGACGTCCACTACGCCTTCCAGCGGCTCTGCGATCCGAAGGTGGAGTCCCCTTTCCTCTCGAATCTCGCCGAATACATCGTCGGCATGCAGGACGCGCACGATGCCGCGGAGAAGAATGACGGCGTCTTCGACTACTCCGCGAGGCTGCCGGGCCTCGAGGTGCTCGACGCACACACCTTCCGCCTGCACCTCACCAAGCCGTATCCGCAGATCATCTACTGGCTGGCGATGCACTGCACCACGCCGGTCGCGCGGGAGGCGGTCGAGTATTACGACGGCGAGGAGCACGACGGGGAATTGCGGCCGGACTTCCACAAGTTTTACGCCGTCGGCACCGGCCCCTACCGCATCCGCGAATACACCCCGCGCCAGCGCGTGCGGCTCGAACGCGTCGAAGGTTACGCGACCACGACCTTCCCGACGGATGGCTTCCCGCCGGAGAAAGCGGAGTGGCTCCAGCAATTCGCCGGCGCACCGCTCCCGCTCACCGACGAAGTCCACTTCTCGATCATCCGCGAAAATATCCCAATCTTCATCCTCACGCGGCAGGGCTATCTCGACGGGATGGCGGTGAACAAAGATGCCTTCAACGCCATGCTGACGCCCGCGCGCGAGCTCGCGCCGAAGTATCGCGAGCGCGGCATGTTCCTCGAAAAGGACATCGATGTGAGCACCTTTTGGATCAGCTTCAACATGGACGACCCTTTGCTGGGCAAGAACCGCAAGCTGCGGCAGGCCCTCTCGTGCGCCTACGACGGCCAGACCTACTCGGACATTTTCTACAACTCCGTAGCGCCCGTGGCCGAGCAACTCGTGCCGCCCGGGCTTTTCGGCTACGACCGCCACTTTGAGAACCCCTACGGCTACGATCTGGACAAGGCCAAACGCCTGCTCGCCGAGGCCGGATACCCCGGCGGACGCGACGCCAGCGGCCGAGTGCTCGAGCTCACCATGGATTGCGCGGCCACCGGGAGCGAGGACCGGCAGCGGGTCGAGTTCGTCCAGCGCGGCTTCGAGCGGCTCGGGATCAAGGTGAAGATCATCGAAAACACCTTCGCCCATCTGCTGCGGAAGGAAGACACCGGCGACTTCCAGATGGCCGATGGCACCGGCTGGGGCGCCGATTATCCCGACCCGGAGAATTTCTTCTTCCTGCTCTACTCGAAGAATGTGCCGCCCGCAGGTAAGAACATCTCGCGCTACCGCAGCCCGGAGTTCGACCGGCTCTTCGAGCAGATGGCCACGATGGAAAACAGCCCCGAGCGGCTCTCGATCGTGAAGGAGATGAACGCGCTCGTCGCCGAGGACTGCCCGCAGATCCTCAACTTCCACAAAGCCTTCTACACCGCAGTGCAGCCTTGGGCGCCGCGCACCCACAATAACCTCATGCTCGAAGGCGGCGTGAAGTACGTCACGGTCGATCCGGTGCTGCGCGCACAGCTTCAGAAGGAGTGGAATCGGAAGCCGCTCTGGCCGATCGCGCTCCTGGGCGCCCTGTGCGCAGGCGCTATCGGCTACGCAGTGCATTGGAATCGAAGGTTGAATGCTTAATTTCATCATCCGCCGCACCCTCTACGCCGTGCCCATCGTGCTCGGCGTCATCGTGCTCACCTTCCTCCTCTTCCGCGTAGTGCAGACGCCGGAATCCATCGCCACGATGGTCCTCGGACCGAAGGCGACGCGTCAGGCGAAGGATGACTTCATTCGGCGCGAAGGGCTCGACAAGCCGAAGGCCGTCCAGCTCGGCGAGCATGTGAAGAAACTCGTCACCTTCGACCTCGGCACCTCGTGGAAGACCGGACGCGGCCTCGGCGAAACGTTCATCGAGGGCGCGGGGCCCTCGCTCATGATCACTGTGCCCGGCTTCCTCGCCGGCCTCATCACCGCCGTGGGGCTCGCGCTCTATCAGGTCTTCGTCCGCAATTCCCTCCTCGATCGCAGCATGACGGTCGCCGCCGTGGCGCTCATGAGCATCCCTGCGGTGGTGTACATCATCGTCCTCCAGGCCATCGGCGCGCTGATGCTCAATTACTTTCCCGCCTCGGGCTTCGACTGGCGCGGCCTCGGCACCCTCAAGTTCGTCGCGCTGCCCATCTTCGTCATCGTCATCGTGAATCTCGGCTACGATGCGCGGCTCTACCGCGCCATCTTCATCGAAGAGATCGGCCAGGACTACGTGCGCACCGCCCGGGCCAAAGGCGTCGCGCCCACCCGCGTGCTCAGCGTGCATGTGCTGAAGAACGGCATGATCGCGCTCATCACCCTCACCGTCGCGCATCTCCCCGCGCTCATCATGGGTTCGCTGCTCATCGAGAATTTCTTTGGCATCCCCGGGCTCGGCAATGTGCTCGTGATGGCCATCCAGACGGGCGATCTGCCCGTCGTCATGGCCAGCGTCTATCTCGGCTCCCTCTTGTACGTCGCCAGTCTCATCCTCACCGACATCGCCTACGCGCTGGCCGACCCGCGCATCCGCCTGAGCTGAAGCCATGTCCACTTTCCTCTCCCACTGGCTCACCCAGGATCTGCTCGTCATCGCGGGCTTCTCTCTGCTCGGCTGGGTGCTCTGGAGCGGCTCGCACCACGAACGCTGGCAGCGCGCATGGCAGCGCTTCCGCGCGGATCGCTCGGGCGTCATCGCGCTCTGGGTCGTCGCCCTCTATCTGCTCGTCGGCGCACTCGAAGTCCTCCATTTTCCCGATGGGCAGGGCGGCTCCCGGAGCGTGCTCGACCGATTCATCGGAGGCATCCCGATCGAGAAAAGCTACAGCGCCCCGCTCGCGCACACCCTCCTCTCCGAAGCCAAACCCGAGCCCCTGCTCAGCCGCCACCTCCTCGGCACCGATGCCCTCGGCAAAGACGTCTTCACCGAGACCCTCAAGGCCTGCAAGACCACGCTCATCATCGGCGGTCTCACCAGCGTCATCTACATCCCGCTCGGCACCCTCTTCGGCATCCTCGCCGGCTACTTCCGCCGCCGCGTCGATGACGCCATCCAGTACGTGTACAGCACCATCGCCTCCATCCCCTCGATCCTGCTCCTCATTTCCGTCATCCTCGTCCTCGGCAAAGGACTCGGCACCATGTCCATCGCCCTCGGCCTCACCGCCTGGGTCGGGCTCTGCCGGCTCATCCGCGGCGAGACCATGCGCCAGGCGGAGCAACCCTACATCGCCGGCGCCCGCGCCCTCGGGCAGACCCATTGGAATATCATCACCCATCACCTCCTGCCGAATGTGCTGCACCTCGTCGTCATCAACTTCGTCCTCGGCTTCTCGAATATCGTCCTCATCGAAGCCGTCCTCAGCTACCTCGGCGTCGGCACCCCCGTCGGCACCCCGAGCTGGGGGAATATGATCGACAGCGGCCGCTCCGAACTCAGCCGCGACCCGCTCGTCTGGTGGAATCTCACCGCCGCCACCGTCGCGCTCTTCGGCCTGGTTCTCGCGCTCAATCTCTTCGGCGACGCCCTCCGCCGCGCCTTCGACCCAAAGCGCGGCTGAGCCCCGGCGCCGCCGGCTCGAATAAGCCGAAAAACGTGAATGGAGGTCCACGGAATACACAGAAGGCACGTAAAAAAATCGAACTCACCCGCATGGTTAACTCCTTCGACTTAGAAAAAGGCTCCCCTTCTGTGTGTTCCCTGTTTTCCGTGGACCTCCATTCACTTTTCTAGGCTCAGAGCTTACGCAAGGCCGAAGCGATCGAGGTTCATCACCTTGTGCCAGGCCGCGATGAAGTCGTGGACGAATTTCTTCTCCGCGTCGGAGCTGCCATAGACCTCCGCCAGGGCGCGGAGTTGGGAGTTGGAACCGAAGACGAGATCGGCCCGCGTGCCGGTCCACTTGGGCGCGCCGGTTTTCCGATCAAAACCGGCGAAGGCGTTGCCGCAGGGCGAGACCTGTTTCCACTCCGTGCCCATGTCGAGCAGGTTGACGAAAAAGGCGTTGGTAAGCGTCTCGGGGCGCTGGGTGAATACGCCGTGCTTCTCGCCATCGGCGTTGACGCCCAAGACACGCATGCCGCCCACGAGCACCGTCATTTCGGGCGCGGTGAGAGTTAGCAATTGCGCCTTATCGATCAGC
>JBGSYE010000452.1:0-9715 GCA_041751075.1 Chthoniobacteraceae bacterium | reverse complement strand
TCCGCGGGCGAAGGTGGCGCGGAGCTTGGTCGCACTTGCCCCGCACCGCCGCCGCCCATTTGGCGAGCGACGGTCATAGACCGACGCTACAAACGCTACTCGATCCGCCGCGCCATCGCCTGCGCCGTGAGGCACAGCTCCGCCGCGCGGAAGGCGTGCTCCTGCGTCATCGCGTTCTCGGTGCGATTCAGACAGTCGAGCACGAGTTGGCCGAAGAAAGGGAAGCCGACCTCGCCATGACACCGGATGTGATGCTCGCCCTTGCCATCCACGAGATAGAGTTGATCACCCTCCGCGTCGCGCGCCACGTCGAGGTACTTGCGCAGCTCGATGTAGCCCTCGGTGCCGAGGATGAACGCGCGCCCGTCGCCCCAGGTGCGAAGCCCCTGCGGATTCAGCCAGTCCACGCGCAGATAGTGCGTCGCACCATTGTCCGCCACGAGGTTCGCTTCGCCCCAATCCTCAAACTCGGGATACTCCTTGTGATGATAGTTCGCCACCTGCGCGTGGACGACCTTCACGTTCGTCGCACCGGTCCAGTAGAGGAATTGCTCGAAGTGATGCGAGCCGATGTCGGTGAGGATCCCGCCGCATTTCTCCTGCGACCAAAACCACGCCGGCCGGCTCGCGGGCGACGAGCGATGCGGCCCGATCCCGATCACCTGCACCACACGTCCGATCGCGCCCTGCTCGATGAGCTGCCCCGCGCGCACCGCGCACTCCACATGCAACCGCTCGGAAAAATAGACCATGTACTTTTTCCCCGTCGCCTTCACCGCCGCGCGCGCCGCCGCGAGCTGGTCGAGCGTCGTGAAGGGCGACTTGTCCGTGAAATAATCCTTCCCCGCCGCCATCACACGCAGCCCGAGCGGCCCTCGTTCGTTCGGCACCGCGGCGCCCGCGACGAGCTTGATGTCATCTTTCTCCAGCACCGCCGCCTCGCTGGCCAGCGGCTGCACGCCGGGAAAAGCCGCGCAGAATTTCTCCACCTTCGCCGCATCGGGATCATACACGTAGCGCAGCTCGCCCCCGGCCTCGGTGAGCCCCTTGCACTGCCCGTAGATGTGCCCGTGATCGAGCGCGATCGCCGCAAAAGGGAATTCGCCTTTCGCCACGACCGGCGACGGTTTGCCCTCGGGCGCGTAATTCATGCCGTCTGCTTTTTGGTGAGCCATAGGAGGCGAAGGATGAAGGATGAGGGCGGAAGGTTGAAGGGAAAACCGCTACAGGAGCGGAGCCCTCTCCCGCCGAGAGCTCCGATGGCAGCGGCTGCGAATTCCTCGGCCGCCGACACCGGCGAACCTTTCCGAATACGAGGGGCCGCTGCTCGCCGCCCCCACCTCCGAAGTCCGCGAATACCGCACCCGCTTCTGGGACATACGCACCCCAAATGGGGACAGGTGTGATGTGGTGAAGCTGACAGTCTCGCCGTAGGACATCTCCCATCTTGGCGAAACCAACGATCGCGGCTAGAAGATCGCCATTCCTCCTATGGGCCGCATTCCTCTCCTGCTCTCCGGCGCGTTCGCACTTCTCATCGCGTGCCTGCCGAGCGCATCGGTGGCCTCCAGCGGCTTGCAAATATGGGGCCGGGAGAAATTTCACTTCCGCGATTTTGACCAGCCGTTCACAAGGATTGCTGCTGGCTACGTTCACACGGTCGCGCTCAAGAATGACGGGACGGTAGTGGCCTGGGGCTCGAACTACTCTGGCCAGGCCACGGTGCCCGCCGGGTTGACGGGAGTGACCGCCATCGCCGCAGGTGGCGGGCATACTTTGGCCCTCAAGGCCGACGGGACGGTGGTAGCTTGGGGCTCGACCTTCGACGGAGTGACGACGGTGCCCGCGGAGTTGAGCGGAGTGGTTGCGATTGCCAGGGGTGGTAATCACAATGTGGCCCTCAAGAATGATGGGACGGTGGTGGCATGGGGTGGGAACGAATATGGCCAGGCGACAGTGCCCGAGGGACTTGACGGCATCGTTGCGGTTGCCGCCGGCGACGGCTACACCGTGGCGCTCAAGAACGACGGAACGGTGGTGGCTTGGGGCGCGGATGATTGGGGTCAGACGTCGGTGCCCGCCGGGTTGAGTGGAGTGCGCGCGATCAGTGGAGGTGGGTATCACACGCTGGCGCTCAAGAACGACGGAACGGTGGTGGCTTGGGGCGGGGATAATTGGGGCCAGACGTCGGTGCCTGCTGGGTTGAGTGGAGTGCGCGCGATCAGTGCGGGTGGGTATCACACGCTGGCCCTCAAGACAGACGGGACAGTGCTGGCTTGGGGCCGGAACAACGAAGCCCAGGCGAACGTCCCCGCGGGATTGGGCGGTGTTGTTGCGATTGCGGCAGGCGGGAATTATTCGGTGGCGTTGATAGACGACGGGACGGTGGCTGCCTGGGGTTCCAATTCCGATGGTCAGACAACGCTGCCGGAGCGAACGAATGACTTCGTCGCAGTTGCTGCAGGACCGTATCGCACGGTGGCACTCCGGAATGACGGGATCGTGGTATTGTGGGGCGGCTCCGACGCTCCCACGCAGGTGCTCGCGGGCTTGGGACCAGTGATCGCAGTCGCAGCAGGCCTATACCACACTGTGGCGCTCAAGAGCGATGGAACGCTAGTGCAGTTTGGCGGGTACGATCAGCCTGCGGGACTGATCGGCGTGACCGCGATCGCTGCAGGTTGGGATCACACGCTCGCGCTCAAGAGCGACGGAACAGTAGTGGCCTGGGGGTGGGACTACGGAGGTCAGACGGCGGTGCCTGCGGGGTTGGATGGAGTCATCGCGATCGCGGCGGGCGCATCCCACTCGGTGGCGCTCAAGGCGGATGGGACCGTCGTGGCGTGGGGGGAGAACCTATCAGGACAGGCGAGCGTACCGCCGGGGCTGAACGGGGTGATCGCGATCGCCGCAGGCAGGTATCACACCGTGGCGCTCAAGAGCGACGGAACCGTGGTGACCTGGGGAGCAAACGGCTTTTACAATTATGGCCAAACGACAGTGCCCGCCGGGTTGAACGGGGTCGTCGCGATCGCCGCCGGTTTCGTTCACACCGTGGCGCTCAGGGGCGACGGAACGGTGGTTGTCCTGGGACCTGCCGGGTACGATGGATACCCAAGGTATGGGCAAACAGCGACACCTGTGGGGCTGAACGACGTGAGCAGAATCGCTGCAGGAGGATTTCACACTGCGGCGCTGGTCTTGCACGTGAATCCCAACGATGCGGATGACGATGGCCTGCGCGATGCATGGGAACAGACCTACTGGCCCACCACTGTTGGGCATTGGCCGAACGACGACTTCGACCACGACGGCCTCAGCGAGTTACGGGAACTCGCCTTCGGCCTCAACCCGACGGTGTCCGACGCCGCGCTCGCGCCTGCGCCCGTAGCCGAAGACGGCTACCTCACGATCACTCTCACCAAGCACGCAGGCGCCGCCTACGAAGTGCAGACTGCTGGCACGCTGCTCTCCGACCAGCCCGATTCCTTCAGCCCCGCGACGACCACCGTGCTGCTCGACACCGCCACGACGCTCAAAGTCCGCGACAACTTCCCCATCGGCACCCCGCCCGCCCGCTTCATGCGCATCAAAGTGATCGCCGTGCCGTGAAGCGTCGGCGAAACATGCGCCGCCGCCTTGACCAGAAACATGGTCGTACCTGCGCCCCAGATGGCGAGGCCAATGATGAGGGGATCAACGAACGAACGGATTGAGCCAGGGCCATGCGGTGGCGTGGAATACACCATGGCGGGAATCGCGAGACAACTTTGGATGCGGCGCTTCGGCGCGCGCTGCCAATCATGGTCTTGCACCGATCCCGCCAGCCCGCGCAGGGTGCGCCTTTGGACAAAGCCGCCCTCATTCAGCAAATCGTCGCCGCCCTCGAGGCCGAGCTGGAAGGCTACGCCCGCTCCGCCCGCGCCGCGCATGCCGAAGCGACCGACGAGCAGAGCAAGGCCGAGAACAAATACGACACCCGCGGCCTGGAGGCCTCCTATCTCGCGCGCGGGGTTTCGCGCCAGGCGGCGGAGACGCGTGAAGCGATCCAACATTTCCAGGCGATCGAATGCCGGGAGTTCGGTCCCAGTGAGGCAATCGACATCGGCTCGCTCGTGGAATTGGAAGATCGGGAAGGTCGCGCGGTTTACTTCATCGGCCCGCGGGCCGGAGGCATCGAGATCGCGCACGGCGGCAAAAAGATCCTCGTGATCACTCCGCAGTCGCCCCTCGGCCGCCAGCTCATCGGAAAGAAACGAGGCGACCGCTTTCCCCTCGAAATGCACCGGACGAGCAAACCCTGCGCGGTGATCGCGGTGTCGTAGCTGCGGAATGGAAATCACCGCGGAAATCTCTAACGAACCCGCCGCTCGCGCGCTTCGCAGCTTGTTCCCCTTTACCACACAGCGATGAACGATATCAGCGCGTTCGCTTCCGAGCAGAGCGCATCCCCCTTCGATGCCCCGCGAGAGCGCGAGTCCCCGTGCGTGCATCCCGCGCGCGAGTGCGACTGGACACCGCAGAACCCATGAGCAGCGGCGCCGCACTCCCGAAGCGCGCGTGGCTCATCGTCGGGCTGCTCTGGTTCGCGGCATTCCTGAATTACCTCGATCGCAATATGATCCTGACCATGCGCGGGTCGGTGAAGGAGGCGATCCCGATGACCGAGGCGCAATTTGGCCTGCTGACCTCCGTCTTCCTCTGGGTGTATGCGGGCTTGAGTCCTTTTGCTGGATATCTGGCCGATCGCTACAGCCGCAGCCGGGTCATCATCGCGAGCCTCTTCGTCTGGTCGGTGGTGACGTGGCTCACCGGTCACGCGACGACCTTCGATCAACTGCTCACGGCCCGCGCGCTCATGGGCATCAGCGAAGCCTGCTACATCCCCGCGGCGCTGGCGCTCATCACGGATTTCCATCGCGGGCCGACGCGCTCGCTGGCCACGGGCATCCACATCACCGGGTTCACCGTCGGCGCCGGCATGGGTGGCATCGGCGGCTGGCTCGCGGAACGGCATGACTGGAGTTACGCGTTCTTCCTCTTCGGGTTCGTCGGCGTGGCGCATTCGGTGGTGCTGCTCTTCACCCTGCGCGACGCGCCGCGCGTGGACACCGAGCCGCTGCCCGCGACGAATTTCCGTGAAGCCATCGCGAGCCTTTTCAGCCGCGGTTCGTTCATCCTCCTGCTCGGCGTCTGGGGTTTGCTCGGGCTGGCGGGCTGGGCGCTGATCGGCTGGCTGCCCACCTATTTCGGCGAAAGATTTCATCTCACGCAAGGCACCGCGGGATTCTCCGCCACGGGTTATCTCTCTGCGGCGATGTTCGTCGGCGCGATCGTCGGTGGTGCGTGGGCCGATCGCTGGAGCATCACCAATCCGCGAGCGCGAATCCTCGTGCCCATCATCGGCCTGTGCATCGCTGCGCCGGCGGTCTTCTTCGCTTCAGGCACCTACTCCTTCCCGCTCGCCGTCACCGGCGTGATGATCTACGGTGCCGCTCGATATTTCTCGGATGCGAATATGATGCCCATCCTGTGTCTCGTGGCCGATCCGCGCTACCGGGCGACGGGCTTCGGCGTGCTGAATCTCGCCGCGTGTCTCGTCGGCGGCGCTGCCATCTACGCCGGCGGCGCCCTGCGCGATGCCAGGGTGGACGTGAGCCACATGTTCCAATTTTCCGCCGCCGGTCTGCTGCTCTGCGCGGTGCTCTTTGCCTTTGTGAAACCGACCGCTGCAACGTCAAAGCGGTGATCCCATGAGCACCGCCAAACGCTACCGCCCCTGCGTCCTCGCCACCTGCTGCGTGCCGTGGAATGACGACTTCACCTTTGCGGCGGACATCTTCCGCCGCTCGATGCGCCTGCTGATCTCACAAGGGATTCGTGACATGTATGTCTTCGGCACGGCGGGCGAAGGCTATGCCGTCACCGGTTCACAGTTCGACGAAATCACGCGCGTCTTTCTCGAGGAGACCCGCGGCGATGAGGTGCAGAGCATGATCGGTCTCATCAGCCTTTCGCTGCCGACGATCATCGAGCGGATCGAGCGGGCGCGGGAGATGGGTGCGCGGCGATTTCAATTGAGCCTCCCGAGCTGGGGCGCGCTGAACGACGCGGAGGTGAAGACCTTCTTCCGCGAGACCTGCGGACGTTTTCCCGAGTCCGAATTCCTGCACTACAATCTCCTGCGCACCGGACGCATCCTCACGGGAGCCGAATATAGCCGGCTCGCCGCCGAGCATCCCAATCTCGTCGCCACCAAGAACAGCACCGCCGATGAGGCGCGCCTTCGCGGCCTGCTGGACGATGCACCACAGCTTCAGCACTTCATCACCGAGGCCGGCTTCGCGAAGGCGGCGATGATGGGCGAGTGCGGCTTCCTCATCTCCGTCGCCTCGACCAACCTCGCGCTCGGCCAGCGCTACTTCCGTGCGGGCTGTGAGCGGGACTCAGCCACGCTGAATACGATGGCGTGCGAGTTCGACGGCATGATCGCCGATCTGAAAACAGCCGTGGCCGGCAGCGCGCACATGGACGGTGCGTTCGACAAAATGTTCTGCCGCGCGCATGACGCCGACTTTCCGCTGCGCCTGCTGCCGCCTTACGCCTCGGTCAGCGAAGCGGCGTTTCAGCGCTACGTCGCGCTCCTCCGCGAAAACCATCCACGCTGGCTGCCTGACTCTCCACCGCCATGATCAAGCATCTCCTCTTCACCGCCACACTCGCCGCGACGGCATCCGCGCAGAGCACGAAACCCGCGCTTCCCGCCGCTACCTTCGCCGATGTCAGCTACGGTCCGCACGAGCGGAATGTCCTCGATTTCTGGCAGGCCAAGTCCGACGCGCCCGCGCCGTTGCTCATCTTCATCCACGGTGGCGGCTGGGCTTCCGGCGGGAAGACCGATTTGCCGGTGACGCTCCTCGACTTCATGCGGAAGCACGGCATCTCCGTCGCTTCGGTCAACTACCGCTTCGCCACCACTGACCCTCTCCCCGCCCCGGTGCATGATGCCGCGCGCGCCGTGCAGTTTCTCCGCAGCAAGGCCGCCGAGTGGCGGCTCGACCCCGAGCGTTTTGGGGCCTACGGCATCTCGGCAGGCGCGACCACCTCGCTCTGGCTCGCCTATCACGAGGATCTCGCCGATGCGCGCAGTGCCGATCCCATCGCCCGGCAATCGACGCGCTTGCAGGCCGCCGTTGGTCTTTCGCCGCAGACGTGTCTGGAGCCGGCGCTCGTCACCGCATGGATTGGCGACCAGGTGCTGGCGCATCCCATGATCCCCCGCGCGGTTGGGGCAAAGAGTTCCGGTGAGTTGAAACGGCCGCGCCCAGAGTGGACGAAGCTCCTGCATGAGTTTTCCGCGATCAACCACGTCAGCGCCGATGACCCGCCTGTGCTAATCTCGAATCCCCGAGTCGATCCGCTGCCTGCGACCTCGAAGGGCAGCGCCATCCATCACGCGATCTTTGGCGTGAAACTCAAGGAGAAGACCGACGCTTCCGGGGTCACCTGCATCCTCCGCACCCAGGAACAACCCGATGCCACGCCGGAGCCCGAACCCTTCCTGGTCGAACACCTGACGCGGAAATGAAGAAGGCCCTCTGCCTCACTACCGCGCTTCCCTTCGTGGATGTGGCTCCCGGAGCGGAGCCGCCGATCGAGGGTCTGGACGTGCGGGTGCTGCGCGGACTGCCCGCCGATGCGCCGTGGCCCGACGCGGATGCGGACAAAGTCGAGGCGATGTTTTGCACGCAGCCGCCACCGAACCTTGCGGCCTTTACCCGACTGCGCTGGCTGCAAGTCGAGTCCGCGGGTTTCTCCCATCTCTTTCCCCATCGCCTCGGTGAGAAGAGCATCGTCGTGACCAATGCGCGCGGCATTTTCGATTGCCCGATCGCGGAGTGGAACATCGCGATGATGATCAATCTCGTGCGCGACGTGCGGACACTGATCCGCCATCAGGATAGCCGCATCTGGGAGCGCTCGGTGCAGTTCACGGGCGAGTTGCGTGGCCGCACCGTCGGCATCTGGGGCTATGGCGGAATCGGCCGCGAGACCGCGCGACTCGCGAAGGCGATGGGCATGCGCGTCCACGTCCTCACGCGTTCCGGCAGGAAGTCTCGCGGCGACTCCACCTTCATCGAAGGCACGGGCGATCCCGACGGCTCGCTCCCGGACCGATACTTCACCGAGCAGGAAAAGGCGGAGTTTCTCGGCGGGCTGGACCTCCTCCTCCTCGCGCTCCCGCTCACGACGAAGACGGCAGGCCGCATCGGCGAATCGGAACTGCGCTTGCTCCCGCGCGGCGCGTTCGTGCTCAACCCCGCGCGCGGTCCGCTGATCCAGGAAGCGGCGCTGCTCGCCGTGTTGCGCGATGGGCATCTCGGCGGTGCGGCGCTCGACACGCACTATCAATATCCGCTGCCGCCGGAACATCCGCTCTGGGGTTTCCCGCACGTCATCCTCACGCCGCACATCTCCGGCACCACCTACTCGCTGCACTACCGCGAGGGCCTGCTGCAGATCTTCCGGCAGAACGCGCGCCGCTTCGCCGCTGGCGAGCCCCTGCTGAATGTCATTCCGCCCGACGACCTCCAATGAAGATCACCCGCGTCCGCACGATCCTCTGCACCGCTCCGCAGCGCGACATCTTCATGAAGTCGCGCACCCGGCGGTCCGCGGCCTTCATCGTCATCGAGACCGACACGGAACTCACCGGGCTGGGCGAAACTTACGCGGGTTACTTTGTCCCGGAGCTGGTTCCCGGCATCGTCGAGTTTTACGCACCCATCCTCGTCGGTCAGTCGCCGCTGGAAGTGGATGCGCTCTGCCGCCGGATGTTCACCGCGGGCAAGTTCTGGGCGCGGGTAGGCCTCGGTTCCATCGCGCTCAGCGGTCTCGAATCCGCGCTGCTCGATCTCAAAGGCAAGGCGCTGGGCGTGCCCGTCTATGAGCTGCTCGGCGGGCGTTGTCACGAGACGCTCCCCTGTTACGCCACCGGCGGCACCAGCCCGCACGACCGCGGGGAACTGGAAGGCAAGGTCGCGCAGTATCTCAGTCTCGGCTTCCACGCGGTGAAGCTCGGCGCGGGCTTGTATCGCCCCGGGCATCCCGTGGTGGCCTCGCGCACACCGCAGGAGGCGCGGGATGTCGAGGTGAGCAAGGTCGAGTTTATGCGCGAGCGTTTCGGCGATTCCTTTCAACTGAATCTCGACGCGCACATGGATAACCTCGGCGAGGAAGATCACGTCTGGAATCTTGCCACCGCGCAGTTCGTCCTCCAGGCGCTCGAGCCTTATCCGATCGGCTTCTTCGAGGAGCCGCTGCCTTACACCGACATGCGCGCCTACGCCGCATTGCGCGCCGCGACCACCATCCCGGTCGCCGGCGGCGAATGCCTCACCAGCCTCGAGGAGTGGCGCGATTGGCTGGAGCATCGTCCCTTTGCCCTCGCGCAGCTTGATGCCAGCTACATGGGTGGCATCACAAACTTCATCAAGATCGCGCGGCTCTGCGAGCTGCAGGGCGTCTCCATCGCCACGCACGCGTGGTCGGCCACGCCGGGAGTCGCGGCGAATCTTCACGCCGCCTTTGCCTGCCGGAATACTGCGGTTTGCGAAATGGCCGCCTACAATCCTGCGCGGCGTGAGTTGAACACACACATCGAAGCCCCGCTGCTCACCGAACTGTGGATCGAGCCGCCTGTGTTGGAAAACGG
>JBGSYE010000451.1:0-10843 GCA_041751075.1 Chthoniobacteraceae bacterium | reverse complement strand
GCGGTGGCTCTGGCGGGCGCTCCCTCATCCATCGCTGCGCGGCAGCGCCACACTTCCGAATGCCAAACGCTAAATGCCCCTCACTCCTTCGCCGGGGGCAACTGGACGATCTGAAACCAATACTTTTCCAGCGTCTGGAGGATGTCCACGAGCGCCTCGAAGGTCACCGGCTTTACGATGTAGCTGTTCACGCCGAGGTCGTAGCTTTTGTACACATCCTCATCCGCCTTGGAGGTGGTGAGCACCACCACGGGGATGGTCCGTAGCTCCGGATCGTTCTTCAGATCCTTGAGCACAGAGCGGCCGTCTTTGCGCGGCATGTTCAGATCGAGCAGGATCAGTCCGGGCCGCCCCGGAGCGTGGGGCGGCGCGTATTTCCCCTCATGCCGCAGGTAGTCCATGAGTTCTTCGCCGTTTTCGACAAAGACCATCGGGTTCATCAGGCGGCTTTCGGCGAGAGCTTCCTGGGTGAGGCGGCGATCGTCCGAATCGTCATCGGCCATCAGAATCGTGATCGGCATGGCTTCGTTATTCATGTTTTTTGGAGCGAAGAGTGTTGCACCGGCAAAGTCACGAGGAAGGTCGCACCTCCTCCCGGAGAGCTTCTTGCCACAATCTGTCCGGCGTGCCTATCGGTAATTTTCCGGCACACGGCGAGGCCGATGCCGGTGCCCTCGTACTCATCGCGGCTGTGCAGACGCTGGAAGATGACAAAGATCTGTTCGGCAAATTTCTCCTCGAACCCGATGCCGTTGTCCTGCACAGCGATCTCGACAAAACGATCGCCCGCCTGGGCTCCGGGGATGAAATTCGCGGTCGCTTCAAAGAGACGTCCGGCAATGCTAATCTCGGGCCGCTCGCCAGGGCGCTGAAACTTCATCGCATTGTGGAGGAGGTTTTGGAAAAGCTGCCAGAGTTGCACCGGATCTCCCTCGACCGTGGGCAGCGGGCCGACGGCGATCTGCGCGTCCAGTTTCTCGATGACGACGACGAGATCGGAGATCACCTCGCGCATGATCTTCCCGAGATCGCACGGCTCGAAAGGCTGCGCCTGAGTCACCAGGCGCGACAGCTTCAGCAAATCCTGGATGAGGCTCTGCATCCGCTTCGCCGCGTTTTCCATCCGCGAGAGATAGTCGAGCCCGGCCTCGCTGAGCTGGTCGGCGCACTTGGCGCGCAGACGGTCACCGAAGGCCTGAATCTTGCGGAGCGGCTCCTGGAGATCGTGCGAGGCGACGTTGGCAAAGTTTTGCAGCTCGGCATTCGAGCGCTCGAGCTGGTCGGCGAAGCGCTTCAGCTTCTCCTCGTCGTTCTTTCGCTCCGTGATGTCGGAACTCACGCCGACGAGCCCGACGATGGTTCCGTCGGTGTCGCGGAGCGGCACCTTGGTGGTCTCCAGCCACTTCTCGATCGCGCCCTCACGGGTCACGGGCACTTCGCGATTGAGGATCGGCTGGCCGGTTTCGAGGATCTTCCGATCGTCTTCGCCAAACTGGTCCGCGGCATCGTTTGGAAAGTGATCCGCCTCGGTCGTACCCTCGATCACGCGGTCCTCGGTGAGGCCCAGGTAGCGGCGGTGCGCGGCGTTATCGAGGATGTAGCGCCCCTTCACGTCCTTCACAAAGACGTGGTCGGGCATCGTATCGATGATCGAGCTGAAGAGGTTGTGCTCATTGGCCAGCGCCTCCTCGGCGCGCCGCCGCGCGGCAAAGTCCCGCAGGATCATCACTCCCGCCTGCCAGAGCGCGATGAAGGTGAGCGCGGTGCCGGTGATGATGACGATATGATTCTGCCACGCGATGCGGTCGGCATCCTCGGCGCGTTCGCGCACGAGCCGGTTCTGCGCGGTCTCAAATACCGTGAGCGCGGCATCGATGCGGCGCATGAGTTCGGCCGTCAAGGGGCGGTCGATGAGCGTCGCGACCGGCACCGGGCCGGCTTCGCTGCGGGCGCTCATCTCGGCCCCCTGGAGGGCGAAGAACTGTTTGCGCGGCTCCTCGAGCTCCTGCAGGGCCCGGGCCTGCGCGGAGTCCGGCTCGACCAGTCTCCCCAGCGTCTTGAAGAGCTCCTCCACCTCATCGCGCGCGACTCCGTAGTCCGCGAGCAGCGCCTCCGTCGGCGTGACCAGATACCGGAGCCGGAGATTCTCGAGTTCCACCAGATTGCGCCGGGCGCGCTCCTCGACTTCGAGCGCCTGGCGCGTCTTCTCCATGGCGCGTGCCGCCAGCAGATAGCGGCTGGTGCTGCGGAAGCTGACAAATGCGATCACCGCGAGGAAGGCGAAGATCAGCCCGAATCCGACCAGCACCTTCCGCCGAAGCTCCGAGCGGGGCGGCGTGGGCATGGGCGGCAGCATGGCGGTTGTGGGGTGTGAAATGGCGGAGGAGGTGGGATTCGAACCCACGGAGCCTTGCGGCTCTCCGGTTTTCAAGACCGGCGCATTAGACCACTCTGCCACCCCTCCGTGTTACTTATTACGAAGCATTTACAGCTATTTGGAAATCGACATTTTCGCGTTTGCAACCCGATTAAATAACCCGATTAAGTAAGGAACCCGATACTCTTTAGCATGAATCAGATGCCCGAAAAAATCTCAGCAGTTTAACAAGGTCGCCGAGTGCCTCTACAGAAACGGCAATAGACTTTACTACGCCCTCGTCGAGGTCGACGGCAAGCAGATCAGGCGCTCGCTCGAGACGAACGACCTCACGATTGCCAAGCGGCGGCTGGTGGCATTCCGAGCACCTGGAAATTCCGCGTGCTCTCGACATCGCGTCCATGCACGGCCCATAGGCGGCCCTTCGCCGTGCGCTCGATGCCCTGGCGCTTCGTGGGTGGAATGTGCTGCTTCCACGGTGAGACGATGATGTGCGCAGGCTCCAGTGCGAGGTCATGATCCTTCTCCTCCGAATGTGATCGACCCGCTGCGAAAAGCAGCGAGGCGGCTCCAAGGATGAGGGCGAGACGTTTCATGGGTGTGCTCAGTTCAAATCCAGATCATTCGCCCGCTTCTTCTTCGCCTTTGGTGGCGGGCTGTCGGGGTGCAGACCGGCCATGCGCGGGGTGATGTGGCGCACGGGAGCCCGATTGATGGCGTAGGGATGCGCAGCGACGAGTGTTTCGATGACGGCCCAGTTCTGCTCCACCTGCGCGGCGATGGTCTCGTCCTTCTTTTTCCAGAAGCGGTCCATAAGCGCGATGTTTTCCAGCGTCATGCGCGTGTAGGTCAGTCCGGTCTGGATGAAGGCCACGCGTTTGGCGTGAAGCGAATCAGCGGGCACGGCGGCGGAGGCGGCGCGATCGAGTCGTGATTGTGATTCGCGCAGCAAATCATCGGTGTAGAGCTGCGGGAAGGTGAAGACGCCCGCCTCGCCGTTTTTCGCGGTGAAGGCCATGCGCTCCTTCTCGATAACCTCGAAATACTCCCGCACAGCAGGCGCGGCGGGACCGAAGGCGCGGCTGTAATAGTCGGCGAGGATCGCCTCGGCATCGGCGGCTGGATTCCACGCGAGCTGCGCCATGATGTAGTAGAGCGGCCCCACGGTGGCCCAGTGCTCCCACACGCCGTCGATGTAGATGCCGATGCAGTTCGCCGCGGCCACGTCTTTGAAATCGCGGATGGTCTGCGCGACGTGGATGTCCGGCAGCCCTTGCTGCCAGCCGGCGGGGCTGCCGGTGTTCGGCCGCCAGAACATCGCGGGCACGATCTTTGCCCATGCTTCAAACTGCTGACGGTAAGTGTCGCCGCGTGTCGATCCGCGATCCACCAGGCCGGTGCGGCCGAAGAAATTCGCGACGATGGTCATGATCACATTGTCCGCAGGCCGCGCCTTCACCGGGCGCGGGGCGTGAGTGACCGTAGCTGAGCATCAAAACGCGGTAATCCTTGCCCGGATATTTTTGCTTCAGCAGCTCGCCGAGCGTGTTGGCGAAGGTGACATCGCGATCACTCGTGGCCGGGCGCGACTCGTTCATTTTGTTCCAAATGAAGACACGCGGCTCGCCATCGGGATGATCCCAGGCGCTGCATTTGTCGCACACGCAATGACCGCTGGCCCAGCCGTCGTTCGGCGAGGCATTGAAGACGGTGCGGTTGGGATCCTGCTGGAGTTCTGCGGCCACTTCATCGAGCCACAGTTCCCACACCTTTGGATTCGACATGCAGAGCTTCGCGTTGTGCGGACTGGGGAAGCCGCTGCGCGTGCCGTCGGGCTGGAGCGCGAAGATTTCCGGATACTTCTCGTGGTAACGATCCCACCAGTCTCCAAAGCCGTGCCCGCCCTCGATCTCGAGCGAGTCGAGCTGGAGCCGCTGGCGCATCGTCCACTCGTGCGAGCGGCCGTAGCCCTTGTTGCCGAGGCGGCAGTAGTTAAACATGCTGCCGCGCGCGCGCATCTGCGGATGATACCGGTATTCAAGCGGCGCGCTGATGGCGATGCGCTCGCTCTTCGGCACATCCTCGCCCAATTCACCCGGCCACAGCCAGCGCACGCCGAGTTGGTCCTGCATGAAGGTGTGAACCGCGTTGATCGTGCCATACTCCTGCTGCACGCCTTTGATCACGCCTTCCTTCGTCACGATGTCGAGCTTCGCCGGGTCCCAGCGATCCCGTCCGGCGATGACGACGTGCTTTTCATTCGCCGCGATGACGATCTCCTCGGGATGCTTGAAATCGAAGTCGATCTGCGGAAACAACGTCTCCACCACCGGTTGCACGCCGACCCAGATCGCCCGCTCCGGCACCGGCTGCGGATCGCCATCGAGGATCGCGGGCTTCACGCCGCTGATTTTCTCGATGTAGCTCGCCAGCGTCACCGCTGCATCGCGTGTGCGCGGAGGCGCGTCTTTGAAGACGATGATCGGTGCCGGGGTGAGACCGACATCGGCGACGATAAAGTCGGCGGCTTGGAGAGCCGCCAGTGGTGCGAGGTGGGCGGTGAGGAGTGCGAGTATGTGTTTCATGGCTTGGCGGCTCTTACGGCTTTGTTTTTTTTCCGCCCGACCATCGGCGTGAGCAGTGATGTCGAGCACTTGATCGTGGAGATGAATACTGGTGATGGTGAGCGGTGGCCAATCCTTGGGAAGACGCGGATGGAACGTGTCGCCATTCGCTCCAGGCTCGAAGCCGAGGAAGCCATAGAGCATGACTTGCGGGACGAGCACGCTTTCGCGGAACTCTTGATCGAGACCGAGGTGCGAGAGAACGAAGCGTGCTTTTATGATAAGGGGGTAAATCGTCAGTCCCTCGGCAGCGCGATCAAGACGTAGGCGGCGCGTCGCGGTGCTCGACCGTGAGCGTTCAGCGTGGGTTTCACGCCGCGAGCACGGGCAAGGTCTCCACAGGTGCGTCCGAGAGGAATTGCGGGGGCTGGTCGGGCCAGAGCGGGAGGATTTCGACGAAGGAGGGCCACGTCAAAGCGAGGAGGAGGATGGCGGTGGCAGTCTTCATTATTATTACTATTATTTTGTGAAAATGAGGGGGTTTAAGGCGCGGGTGCGGTCGTAGTGTCAGTCCTGGCCGCCAGCACCGCGAAGGCATATTCGGCGAGGAGCTTATGGCCTTGCGAGGACGGGTGCAGCCCATCGGCTGAGAAGAGATGCTTGCTGTCGTTCGCGCCAGTGGTCACGTCCGTGAGACCGTATTTCGCGGGGTCTGCGGCCATGTCGATGAACATCGCGAAAAGGTCGAGCTTGGTGATCTTGAGCGTCGGATAAGCCTTCTCCAGCCGCACGATGGCGGCGTCCATCTCTGCATTATGCGCGCGCACCGCCTTCGTCACCGCCGCCAGATACGTCGGGGCCAACGTGCTCACTATCTTCGCCCGTTTCACGACCGCCGGAGCTTGCGCGATGTCGAACACATTTCCCCACAAAACCCGCTTCACGCCCGCCTCGGCCAGCGCGCGAATCTGTCCTTCGGTGCTCTGCGCCACGGCCACGCCGGCTTTCTCCAACCCAGCCCACTGCGAAAGAATCTGCTCGATCCCGATGGACGCGAGCATCACGTCGTTCGCGCCGATGACGATGACGTGCAGCGCGTCGGGCTTCACCCCGTCGGTGTTAAACGCGGGGTTGAGGTAGCGCTGCGAGACTTGCTGGGTGAGATGCTGGCCGCGGTTGCGCTCTGTGTTCATCGCGGCAGTGGCCTCGGTGCCCGCGCCCCCCACGGCGTAGTTAGTCCCACCCAGGTAGGACGTCATTCCCGAAACCTTGAATCCTGGGATGTTCAACAGGGTTGGCCCGGCCAATTGCTTGACCCACGTGGACCGGATCTTTGATTCATCCATGCCAGCCTTGATCCAACGGTTGCCCATGTCGGTGAGGCTGTCGCCAAAGGCCACGATGCCGGTGTAGTCCGCCGCGGCGCACAGCGTAGTGAAGGTGAGGAGAAAGAACGCGATGAGTTTCATGGAGCTGAGGCCAATGGAGTGTTCGCAATGGCCGCGTCGGGCCAGCATGCTGCGCGGGCCGGGCAGGCCCGGCACCTCGCAGTGCCCGTGCGCTGCCTTGGTGGTCCGCCAATTGCGAAAACATCTTAAACCGGAGCCGGTTCGCCGTAAACCGGTGAAGAGATCAGTCTGGGGTCACTCTGGAATGGCACAAAGATAAGCGTGAAAGTGCTGCGGAGGGCAGGCTTCCAGCCTGACTCGGCTTGCAGGCTCCCAGCCTGCAAGGTCGGCCGCCAAGGTGTGCTCCGGGCGATCGGGTCGTTTCCGCTGGCGCTTGAGGCGTTTCTTGTGGGCATTCGGGCTTCGTGATGGCCCTGCCGCATTCCCCGATCCGCCATCGGGGATCGCCGATCCGCAATCAGCAGCCGGCCAATGCAACGGCCTGCTGGCGGACGATCCAGCCGCCGCCGAGGACTTCGTCGCCGCGATAGCTGACGGCGGCCTGGCCGGGGGTGACGGCGCGCTGCGGGGTGTGCAGGCGCACGCGGGCGTCGCCGTTTTCGCCGGGATAGACGGTGGCCGCCGCGCCGGGGTGGCCGTAGCGGATCTTCACCGTGACCTCGAAAGGATCCGCCGCCTCTCCATGCCAGACACAGTGGTCGATGGTGAATTCCCCGGTGACGAGGTCTTCGGCGTCGCCGAGGATCACGCGATTCGACGCGGGGTCGATGTCGATGACGTATTGCGGGCGCGGCGAGCCGCCGGGCAGGCCCTTGCGCTGGCCGATGGTGAAAAGTTCGATGCCTTCGTGATCGGCGACGCGATTGCCGGCCTTGTCGTAGATGCCGCCGCGATGGAACTCGTGCTCGCCGAGATGCGAGCGGAGGAAAGCCTTGTAGTCGTTGCCCGGCACGAAGCAGATCTCCTGGCTGTCCACCTTGTCCGCGGTCTTGAGACCGAGCTGGCGGGCGATGGCGCGGATTTCCGTCTTCTCCATTCCGCCGAGCGGACAGAGCGCGCGCTGGAGCTGCGCCTGGCGGAGGCTGAAGAGGAAGTACGACTGATCCTTGCGCGGATCGCGCCCCTTGCGCAGCACCGCCCGATCCGCGTGATGCTCGATGATCGCGTAGTGCCCCGTGGCGATGAAGTCCGCGCCGATGGCCTTCGCCTTTCCCCAGAGGTTGCCGAACTTCACCTTCTCATTGCACATCACGCATGGGTTCGGCGTGCGGCCTTTCTTGTACTCGGCGGCGAAGTAGTCGATGACCAGCCGCTCGAAATTCTCCGCTTCATCCACGACGTAATGCGGAATGCCGAGCGAATGCGCCACGCTGCGCGCGTCGGCGATGGCCTGCGGCCCGCAACACTTATCCTCCGCCCGCGAGATGCAGTCCTGTGGCCACACCTTCATCGTCACACCGACGACGTCGTAGCCCTGCTCCTTCAGCAGATACGCCGCGACGCTCGAATCCACCCCGCCGCTCATCCCCACGACGACCCGTCCGCGGGGCGGGTTTAGTGATTGGCGGCTGGCGACGGGCGTATCCAAAGCGGCGCGGAATCTCGGCACAGAGCCCCGCCGGCTCAACTCCTTTCTTGCGCGCAGCAAGTGCAAAGCGAACCGCGCGCGCCACCGGGTTCGTCCCTCGTGGTTCCAATTCTCAGACTTCCCCAGAAACATCTCGCTCTTCGGCCACCGGAGCGGCACGCTCGTCGCGAATTCCCCGCCGCTTCGGTAACGGGATGTCACCGGCGGCACCCTCCCTCCCAGCAAATCCCATCAGCAGCACGCCCGCGAAACGCCCCATGAAAAACCCCCGCACCCTCCTCGCAGCCCTCGGCTGCCTTTGCCTCCTTACTACGGCCCTGCACGCGCAGGTGCCGCAACTCCTCAACTACCAGGGCCGCGTCGCCGTCGGCACACCGGCGGTGAACTTCGACGGCTCCGGCCAGTTCCGCTTCGCCCTCGTGAATGCCGCCGGCACCACGACGTATTGGAGCAACGACGGCACCAGCACCGCCGGCTCGCAGCCCACGGGGGCGGTCACGCTCACCGTCACGAAGGGCCTCTACTCCGTGCTCTTGGGCGACATCTCGCTCGCGAACATGACGGCGATCCCCAATTCCGTCTTGGCCAACTCCGACGTGCGCCTGCGCGTCTGGTTCAATGACGGCACGAATGGCTTCCAGCTTCTCACCCCCGACCAGCGCCTCGCGCCGAATGGCTACCTGCCCGATGGAAGCGTCACGTCAGCGAAGCTGGCTGCGGGGTCCGTCGGCACGGCGAGCATCGCCCCGGGCAGCATCGGCAGCACGCAACTGGCTGCGGGTGCGGTCGCCGCGCCGCTGAGCACCGCGACCGCCACGGTGTTCGCCGCGGCCAATACCAGCCATGTGGCCACCGGGGCCGCGGCCACGAATTTCATCCTGCCCACCACGGCCAATATCGGCGATACCGTCCATGTTTCCGCCACCGGCGCTGGCGGCTGGCAGGTCGTCAATCCGCCCATTTGGACGCCGCGCGAAAGCAATCGCGCCTGGTATGCGATGGCTTCCTCCGCGGATGGCGCAAAGCTCGTCGCGGTGGTGAACGGCGGCCAGATTTACACCTCGGCCGACAGCGGCGTGACGTGGACGCCGCGCGATGCCGCGCGCACCTGGAGTTCCGTGGCCTCCTCGGCGGATGGCACAAAGCTCGTTGCGGTGGTGAGCAACGGCCAGATCTACACCTCGACGAACAGCGGCGTCAGTTGGGCGCCGCGCGACGTTGCGCGCAATTGGATCTCCGTAGCCTCCTCGGCCGATGGCACAAAGCTGGTCGCTGCGGTGCTCAACGGTCAGCTTTATACCTCGGCCAACAGCGGAGTGACGTGGACGCCGCGGGACAGCATCCGGGCGTGGACCGCAGTCGCCTCATCGGCGGATGGCAGCAAGCTCGTGGCGGCGGTCTATTTCGGCGGCATCCACACCTCGACGGATAGCGGGGTGACATGGACGCCGCGCGCGAACAACGAATACTGGTCTGCCCTCGCCTCCTCGGGGGATGGTACAAAATTGGTCGCGGTGATCGGACTCGGGATCCCGGGTGCCATCCACACCTCTACGGACTCCGGCGCGACATGGGTCTCGCGCGCCAATATCCGCGACTGGCGCGCCGTGGCCTCCTCCGCCGATGGGACGAAGCTCGTGGCCGTGGCGCGCAACAGCCCGATTCACACTTCGGTGGATAGCGGCGCGGCATGGATTCCTTCGGAAAGCGGCCGGACCTGGCAATCCGTTGCCTCTTCCTCGGACGGCAGCCTGGTGGCGGGCGTGGACAACGGCCAGGTTTTCACCGCACAAAAAGGTGAGGCATTCAATGGCGGCCAGGGAGAATCCCGACAATTCCAATACCTCGGCAACGGCGTCTGGCAGCCAGTCACGGGTCTCCCTTCAGGTCCGAAAGGCTACGTCGAGTTCACGATTCCTGGTTCGAATTCGTGGGTCTGCCCGGCGGGCGTCACCACGATCTCGGTGGAAATGTGGGGCGCGGGTGGTGGCGGTGGAGGCGGTGCCTCGCAGCCCAACAATGGGCTGACCGCCTCCGTCAATGACCAATTTGGCACCCCCCACGTTCTCGTAGTCGGAGGCTCGGGTGGTGGAGGCGGTGGAGCCGGAGCTTACATGAAAGCCGCCGTCTCCGTGACCCCGGGCCACACTTACACGATCAATGTCGGCACAGCCGGCACCGCGGGTGCCGTGGACACTAACGGCGGCAACGGTGGCACCACGCAGGTTCTCGATGGCGCCACCGTGCTGGCGACAGTTGCCAGCGGTGGCGGCGGGGTGAAAGGCGTGGCGCAGACTTCCTCCGCAGCCACTGGCGGTGGTGCGGGGGGGGCGGCCGGCGCAGCAGGCAGTGTGAGCTTGACGTTGAACCGGAGTGGCGGCGTGAGCCCTGGAGGGTCAACATCAGGTTCGGGTAGCCCACCTGGAGGCGGTGCTTTTGTGGGAGATGGCTATTTCGGCTCCGTCCCCATCGCGGGAGGCTCTGCATTCAGCAATGAACTCTCGCCCACATCAAGCAACGGCGGCACCGGCGGACGCGGCCAGCGCGCCGTCTTCAACTCTCCCTATGCCCAATCCGCCAGTGCGGGTGGAGCAGGCAGCAGCGGCTACGTCGTCATCAGCCTTTATTGATCCCAGCCATGAGAACGTACATCCTTCTCCTCATGCTCACTGCTTCGGCCAACGCCGGGCCGCGCACTAGCGCGAGCTACAACGTGCCTGCCGATACCGCCGACGCCGGCGGCAAGCGTAGTGCCAGCGTCAACTACACCAACGACGGCAGCGTCGGACTGGTCGCCGGCCTTTCCACCGTCGCCGCGCCCGCCGAGACAGTGAAACACGGCTACGTCGGCCAGCTTTACGACGTGACCGGCCTCCTGCTCAGCGCCACGCCCACCACGGTGAAC
>JBGSYE010000450.1:0-3259 GCA_041751075.1 Chthoniobacteraceae bacterium | reverse complement strand
CGCCCCGATGCCGAGCGTCATCGTCCAGGCCGGCGCCGGGAGCCCCTCGGACGAATTCCGCCGAATGCTCCGCCTCTCAAAGCTCTGCCTCGACGGCGACGACATGACCGACGACCAGCGCGACGCCATGTGCAACATGGGCGAAAGCCTCGGGCTCACCGGTGGCGAGGCGGAGGATTTGATCGATGAGTATCTCGAGGAATGCTCGAACTCACCGGCCGCCCCTCGCGCCGCATCGGCGGTCGCCCGCCCGCCCACGGTGGTGGCGCGGCCCACCCCTGCACCGATTGCGGCAAAGGCCGCGTCCGCTCCGAAGGCTGCTGCCACATCGACAGCCGAACCCGCCCCGTCGCCGGCCGCGCCCAAGTCCTCCAGCATCAACATCACGCCCATCGCCCGTGCTGGGGAGCGCCTGAAATTTCCCGCATTCAAGAATGTGATTGGTGCGCAGATGTTGCTGGTCACTTCCGGGTGCTTCGGCATGGGCAGCGACAGTCCCGAAGCCGGCCCCAACGAACAGCCAGTGACTCCAACGACGATCGGCTGCTTCTTCATGACCCGCTACCCGGTCACGAACGCGCAATACGAGCAATTCGATCCCGCGCACGCCAGCAAGCGGGCTCCGTGGGCCGACGACTCACACCCCGTAGTGTACGTCACCAGCCGCGACGCGGAGCGCTTTTGCCAATGGCTGAGCACCCGCGATGGCCGCAAGTATCGCCTGCCCACCGAAGCCGAGTGGGAGTACGCCGCCCGCGGCATGGAGGGACTGATCTACCCCTGGGGCCCACGCCTCGAATCCGGCATCGTCGCCAACTTCGCCGACCGCCGATCCACTTTCGCCTGGCGCGAGCCGAACATCGACGACGGACACGCCGAGACCGCTCCGGTCGGCAGCTACCCGCGCAGCGCGAGCCCCTTTGGGATCGAGGATCTGTCGGGCAATGTCTTCGAGTGGTGCCTCGACTTTTTCGAAGCGTATCGGGGCAAGGCCCGCGCGAACCCGCGAGGACCCACCACCGGCACGCAGCGCATCTATCGCGGTGGCAGTTGGAAGTCGCGCGCCGCCAGCCTTCGCGCCAGCGCCCGCCACTTCAATAACCCGGACTACGTCTCCAACGACGTCGGCTTCCGCGTCATCTGCGAGTGCCAGACGGAGTAGGTCTCGCCACGGCCGACTCGGTCTTCTCCGGCGTGCGCTGATCGCCGCAATGGTCAGGCTTGAAAGGTCGATCGAGTGACCGCGGAGTAGTGAGCATCGAGTCGCGGATGCTGTGCGAGGAGGGCGGCAAGGCGTCGGACGTGCTTGGTGAAGTCGAGCGCTTCGTCGGCCGTGAGCGGGCGGCCGAGCAGGGCGGCTTCGCGGTAGCTGAGCCATTTCTTCAGCACTTGATAGCCGCCAAGCGTATAGGCCCACACGGCAGCGGGCACGTCCTTCCAGCGGGTGGTGGCGTTGAGATGCACATCGACAAACCCCTCGCCGCGGATGCCTGGACGCACATCGCCGGGGCCGGGCATGACCACCCCGCCCTGCCCGGCGTAGCCCCAGCGGGCGGTGAGGGCGAGGTCGATGACGTTGCTGGTGCGCTTTGGGCTGGGGGGATTTGGAATCTTCGGCGCGGTCAGTTCGCCGAGACCATGGAGTTCCGGACGAATGGGCGTGCCGGTCACGCCGGGCACCTCGGTCTCGGGATCGAGCAGTGCGGCCACCTGCCGCCCGAGCGCTGCTCCGGCGCGCAGCGTGTCGGGATTCTTCGGCAACGGCACGCGCGGCCAGTCCTGCCGCAAAGCTCCGGCGTTCTCCGTGCGGTAGGCTGGCGCGTGGAGGATGGCGACGATGTGGAAGAAAAGGTCTTCCGGCTGCGAGCCGAGTCCCGCGAGGTAGTCGCGCGCGAAGGGAGTGAGGTTTGGAACGGGCTCGTTGTCGCCTCTACCGATTCCGTCACCGAACATGTCGGGTGTCTCGCGCACGACGCTTGTGGTTGGGCTGTCCGTGCTGCCTCCCGCGAGCAGCAGTGGGAAGAATAACGAAACGCTCTCGATGACATGATAGGACGTGATCGCGGTGCTGACGACAGGCGGCTCAAATCCTTTGCGTGTTCGCTGCGCCAGCACCATGCCGAGGTTGCCCGGAAAGATGTGCGGGCGGAAGTCGGCGCGGCGCTCGTCGAGCAGCTTGGTTTCGCGCTCCCAGTAGAGCCAGCGCACGTCGAGTGGGCGGTAGCAGTAGCGCATGAAGCCGTCTCTCTTGATGCCGCGAGTACAAAGGAAATCGCGCGTCGCTCGTGCATCGAAACGGGCGTCGTCATCCATGATCGCCGGCGCTTCGTCGCGCATCGCATCGTGTGAGACACTCGGATCGAAGTAGCGCTCTACCCGCTTTCTCAGCGGAGGAAGATCGATCGACACCAGATCGCTATCGCGTGCCGTCTTTACGCCCGCGAACGCCTTGACCAGTAATTCCGTCACCAAGGGCCACCGTTCGTAGCCTGCGCGCACCTCTAACGGCAGGAACGGCACGCCAAGCGGAAGCGATGGATGGAGTTGCGTGTAAGCCGTCTCCTGGTCGAGCGACGCGAGCAATTCCCCGCGCTTCTCCTTTCCCCACCAATGGTGAAACCGCACCTCCGAGCCCGAATGCTTCGCCGGCCACCGCTCCAGCATCGCGATGGCCGTGCCGACCTGGATGCCTTCGCGATTGGTCTCCGTGCTGAAGACGCTCGGGTCGGGCGTGCCGTCGGGCGACTTCTTCCCGGTCTTGTATTTGTCGCCGTTGAGGCAATCGACGGTGATGCGATCAAACACTTCGAGGAACCGCTCGCGCATGCCGGGATGCGAGAGGCCGTCGAGCCACGAATAATTCGAGATGTAGCAGACGATGCCGTGGCGCTCGGGCGCGGGCGGGCGGACGGCTGGCGTGTCCTCGCCGGGCGCGCCCTCGACGATCCGGCGTTCGGCCATGCGGAAAAAGCGGACGTAAAGATCGTTGAGGCCCTGGCCCTGCGGCTTCGGCGCGGACTTCGTTTCGCGATAGGCTTCGCTGAGCGCGCGCTCTTCCTCCACGGAGATGCCGGCGAATCCGTCGTAGGGAGGGTTGCCGATGATCACGAGAATCTCTGCCTCACGCTTCACGCGGTCCGCGGCGTCGCGCTCGGCGGCGAGTTCGGGGAAGAGCAGTGTCTTTGGCTCCTCGGGCGGCACCCAGCCGGTGAGGGCATTGGTGAGGAAGACGCCGGCGCGTTCCCCTTTGTCGTGATCG
>JBGSYE010000449.1:0-8358 GCA_041751075.1 Chthoniobacteraceae bacterium | reverse complement strand
CAACGCGGCGACGAATACTTTCTCGATGAACGCGCTGCCGACGCCGTCGGTGCAGGTGAAGGCGGATGCGCTGAGCAAAACCAGCGCGCCTGCGGCCCCGAGCGTCGGCACGGCGCTGACGAAGGAGATCGCGGGGAAGATCGCGGGCTTCACCGGTGGGTGGGCGAAGGGCGGCACCGGGAGCATGGGCAAGCCGCTGAAGAGTCGCGAGTTTGAGTTCACGGCCTACCTCGCAAAGTATAAGGGCGGGGACTGGGACTCCACGGTGCGGATCGAGGATGGGAAGATCTGGGCGGGCAGTCTGCCGAATCTGCTCTTCGTCATCACCAAGCTCTCGAAGGATAAGATCAAGGCGCATCCGCAGGCCGTGCCGCTGGATCTGGCGAGCGATGAGATCTTCCTGCAAAAGCCGCCGTTCATCTGGTTCACCGGACACCGCGACTTTACCCTCACCAATGATGAGTTGGTGAATCTCGCGGACTATCTGCGCAGCGGGGGGTGCATCTGGGGCGATAGCTCGCTGCCGGGGCGGCGCTCGCGCTTCGACATCGCCTTCCGGCGGGAAATGATTCGTGTGCTCCAGGAGCTGAATCCCGTCTGGCAGCAACTGCCGGCGAATCACGCGATCTTTACCAAAGCGTACTATCCCGAGATCCGCACGGTGCCGCCGGGGATCAATTACTACGACGAGCCGGTGTATGCGCTCTATGGCTACGGCGGGGAGATCGCGGTGCTCTACACGGCGAATGACTACGGCGACATGTGGCAGTTTGGCGTGGATGAAAAGGGGAACATCGACCTGAGCCGCGATGAGAAGCATCGGATGGTCGCGGTGAATGAACCGATGTGGCACCGGCGCGGCCTCTACTTCCGGAACATCGAAGAAAAGGCGCTCTTCGATACCTACAAGTTTGGCACCAATGTGATCATCCACCTGCTGACGCGGTGGGAGGAGAAGATCCGGAATGTGCCGCGGATGTGAGCCCTCGTATGAAGAAACATTCAACATCCAACATTCAACGTCCAACATCCAATGACTCCGCCTCCGCGACTATCGGATGTTGGATGTTGAATGTTGGATGTTGGATGTTTTCAGCGTTCGGCTTCTTGACCGCCACTTCCCTTGCACAGAATATCGTCGTCAACGGGGACTTCACGCAATTTAAGGCTGAGGAGAATCTGTGGGACGGTGTCGATGGCCAGGGTTTTCTGGCGGGCGATAAGCGCGGCGCCTACGCCGTCACCGAGAGCGGACGCGTCGGCAGTCTGGCGATGCCGGTGTCGGTCAATTACATCGACGTCAGTGGCGACCGCCTGCCGGACCTCGTGACCGCGGACCCCGATGGGGTGATCCGCGCCTACATCAATGGCGGTACACGGAACGAGCCCCAGTGGACGCATTCCGAAATCGTCCCCATCTTCCCGCCGATGGTGGCCAAGGATGTGAAATGGGACCGAGGTACCTGGACTTGGAGACACGGTTTTCCCAAGCTGGCGCTGTTCGATTGGAGCAAGCGAGGGCTGCCCGATCTGATCTTCGGCAATTACACAGGCGACATCGTGATGATCGCCAATAACGGAACGCCCACCGCGCCTTTCTACCCACAGCCGACGACCTACGAAAAAGTGCGCGTGCCGATCAGTGTGAAGCGGCCGTGGGGCAACTTGTTCGCGCCGTGTCCGGTCGATTGGAACAAGGATGGCAAGCCCGACCTGCTCGTCGGCGAGGGCTCCTACTCGGCCAATGCCGTGTATGTGCTGCTCAATCAATCCAGCGGCTCGGAGCCGAAGTTCACCGGAGACCAGCGCTACTACCTCTGCTACGGCGACGGACGGGAGCAACTCACGCCGACCGTGGCCGACTGGAACGGCGACGGGGATCTCGACGTGATCGTGGGCGACCGCCTGGGCACGATCGGCGTCTATCTCAACCCCGGTGAGTGGAAGCCGGGCACCGAGTTGCCGCTGGCCACGATGGTCAATTTCGGGAACGTCCGGAGCTTCAATACTGGCGTGGCGCCGCACGCGTGCGACTACGATGGCGACGGGCTGTTCGATCTGCTCATCGGAAAGGCGACCGGACGCATCGCGCTGGCACTGAACAAGGGCACGGCGACCGAGCCGAAATTTCAAACCCCGGTGGAACTCCGCGGCACGAACATTTGGACAAACAACATCCGTCTCCCGGGCAAGTGGACCATCGATCCCGGCATCAATCGCGGGAATCTCTACGGTTACATCGGCGTGAGCGAGGAGGCGGGTCCGGCTGGCGGCAATGTTTTGAAGTCGGGTTACTTTCCTTCGCCGAACAAGGTCTTCAAACTGGCCGAACTGGCCGTCGATGGTCGCGATGCCCGGGACTTTTTCCGTTACTGGCTGGACGAGTGGATCGCGATCGAAGCGTGGTGGGCTGGGGCCAGTCGGCCGGCGGATGCGTTCCTGATCCGCCAACTCCTCACGCCACTCAAGACCGGCACCACTTACCAACTGACCTTCCAAGTCAAAGGACGCACGATCCAGGACGGTGTCGCCACGGTGGCCTACATCGGCGCGAATGAGGGCAAACCCACGAGCTTTCAGAAAGGGGAACGCGGTGCGGCCAAGGCGATAAAGGACGAGACCAACGAGCAGCGGGAAGAGGCCGTGAACTTTAGCAGCAGCTCCGAGTGGAAGAAGGTCGAGAAGACCTTCACCGTGGGTTTCCGGGAGAAGGGTATCCGCTCGCTCGAGACCACGACACTTGCCATTCTCGAATTCAAATTCCGCCTCACCCAGTATCTCGGCGACTGCGAAATCACGGACGTCAAGATCACGCCAAAGACGAAGTAAGGCGGCTCGACCTAATGGTGGGGCGAATGCTGGTGGCGGCGCGGATGGTCATCGTGGGGATCGCGAAAATTGCCACTTGACGAGCCCATTGCCGGTCTTTACCAAGATCGCAATCGGCGAGCGTGGCTTCAATTGTGGCTGCGCGGGAGCCGTCAACTCCACACCCAGAAAACACGAGATACCATGAAACGAGTATTCACCCTCCTGTCCGTCGCTGCCTTCGCCGTCGCCCTGCCGGGCGGTGCTGTGGCGGCTGAAAAAAAGACGACCGCCGCGAAAGCTGCGGACTCCGTTAAAGATGCCGCTGCAAAAGTGACCGGCGCCGCGAAGCCGCTGCCGATGAATTCCCGCGCGGATTCGATCGACGCGAAAGCGAAGACGTTCACTATGAAACGGAAGAGCGACAACGCCGAGATCAAGCACATCGTCTCCGACCAGACCGAAATCAAGAACGGTGACGCGGCCGCGAAGTTCAGCGACATCAAAGTCGGCGACACGGTGAGCGGGCTGCGCCTCAAGAAAAGCGACACCGAATATGACGTAGTGAAGATCACCAAATTTGGCGTTGCCGCACCGCGGAAGCCGAAGGCGGAGGGCGACGCCAAACCGGAGCCGAAGAAACAGTAAGCGAACGTAGCAGAACTCGAAAGACGCCGGCGTCCGCATGGGTGGACGCCGGCGTTTCTGTCTTGAGCCCGCCTGGCGTTCGGAAAAGGCAGAAATTCCTCCTGGATACGGCGATGGATGGCTCAAGAGATCGCAAGCAACGCAGATGGAAATCGAGACGCGCTCGCGCGAAGCGCAGCGGGTCGGGCATTTCCGCCCGCCCCCCGGATGTCTTTGCGTCCTCTTGCGGCCATCCCGTCGCCGGACGCAGGATTATGGAAAATCACGGCAATGCACGGTGATTTTCTTTTGATCCCTGTGCTTCGGTTCGCCACGCGGTCGCCTCAGAAAAATTCCGCAAAATACTTCTTGCGGGCACGCGAGTGCCATGAAAATCTACCCGTTCGTTCTCCGCGAGTCTGATCACCTCGCGGTTTTCTCGTCTTGAGCACCGCCGCCGTCAGTCGCCCACACATTTTTTCGCTGAATTTCCGAAACGCAGAAGACGCCCGCCGACTTCTGCGTTTCTTTCTCTCTGCGTCTAACGCGGAACGGAGGCTGTAGCCAGGACTCATTTTCTTGCGCCCGTTCCGCGTGCTGGTTGGCGGAAACGGGTGTTGATCGCAACCAACCGACCATCGAGCCCAATCCTATGTCTGAACGCAAATACTTCGGCAAAATCCGCGAAGGCGCCGAGCCGCCAAACCTCATCGAAATCCAGCTCGACTCGTATGTGGAGTTTCTCCAGCAGCATTTGTCGCCGAGCAAACGCAAGGAGACCGGCTTGCAGGCGGTGTTCAAAGAAGTCTTCCCGATCGAGAGCTACGACGGCAAAGTTACGCTCGATTTTGCCAGCTACGAGATCGGCGAGCCGAAGCTGAGCCAGCGCGAGGCGATGATGGAGGGGCAGACCTTCAGCGCTCCGCTGCACGTAACCTTCCTACTCAAGGAGGAGAAGCAGACAAAGGAGGAGAAGGTGTACATGGGCGAAATCCCGCTGATGACGCCGCAGGGGACGTTTGTGATCAACGGCGCCGAGCGCGTCGTGGTCTCGCAGTTGCACCGCTCGCCGGGCATCTGCTTCGAGTCTTCGCTGCACCTCAATGGGAAGGTGCTCTTCAGCTTCCGCATCATCCCCGATCGCGGCTCGTGGCTGGAGGTGCAGTTCGACACGAATGACCTGCTTTACATCTACCTCGATCGCCGCAAGCGCCGCCGGAAATTCCTCGCGACGACCTTCCTCCGCGCGCTCGGCTACGGCTCGGATGAGGAGATCATCAAACTCTTCTACACTGTCGAGAAGCTGAAGCTCAGCGAGAGTCTCGTGGAAGATGAGATCGCCACGAAAGTGCTCATCGCTGACGTGCGCGATGGCGAGATCACGGTGGCGCGCGCCTTCGAGCCGCTCACCAAAGCGACCATTCGCGCGGTGCTCGCGCTCGGCGTGAAGGATGTGCAGGTGGTGGATACCAAGGCCGACGACACCATCATCAAGGCGCTGAAGAAGGATCCGGCGCACGACGAAGAGGAGGCGCTGAAGGACATCTACCGCCGCCTCCGGCCTGGCGACCCGCCGACCGTCCCGAACGCGCGCGGCCTGCTCAAGCGGCTCTTCTTCGATCCGAAGAAGTACGACCTCGGCCGCGTTGGGCGCTACAAGCTCAATCAGAAGATGGGTCTCAATGTCTCCATCGACGAGCGCATCATGACCAAGGAAGACTTCATCGCCGCGATGAAGTACCTGACCGGCCTGCGCCGCGGTGAAGGCATGCTCGACGACATCGATCACCTCGGCAGCCGTCGCGTGCGGACCGTGGGTGAATTGCTCGCCAACCAGTGCCGCGTCGGCCTCGCCCGCACGGAGCGTCTGGTAAAGGAGCGCATGACCCTCTTCGACGTGAACATCGAAGGCATGACGCCGCAGAAGCTCATCAATCCGAAGGCGCTGAGCGCGGTCATCCGAGATTTCTTCGGGCGCTCGCAGCTCTCGCAGTTCATGGATCAGACGAATCCGCTCTCCGAGCTGACGCACAAGCGGCGTCTATCGGCCCTTGGACCAGGCGGTCTCTCCCGCGATCGCGCGGGCTTCGAGGTCCGTGACGTGCATCCTTCGCACTACGGGCGCATCTGCCCGATCGAGACCCCGGAAGGCCCGAACATCGGCCTCATCTCCTCGATGAGCACCTTTGCGAAGATCAACGACTTCGGCTTCATCGAGACGCCGTATCGGAAAGTCGTCAATGGCCGCGTCACCGACCAGGTGGATTTCCTCACCGGCGATCGGGAGGAGAACTACGTCGTCGCGCAGGCGAATGCGCCGATCGATGACAAGGGAAAATTCCTCGACGAGAAGATCTCCGTCCGTTACCGCGGCGACTTCCTCGAGGTAGAGCCCGACAAAGTCCACTACATGGACGTGTCGCCGAAGCAACTCGTCTCGGTGGCCGCCGGGCTCATCCCCTTCCTCGAACACGACGACGCGAACCGCGCGTTGATGGGCTCGAACATGCAACGCCAGGGCGTGCCCCTGCTCATCAGCGAAGCGCCGCTCGTAGGCACCGGCCTCGAAGGCAAAGTCGCGCGCGACTCCAAGGCTGTGGTCGTGGCCGAAGGCACCGGACGCGTCGCCAGTGTGACCGCGGAGGAAATTGTCATCACCAAGGATGGAGAACTCCCTGAGGGGAAGAAGAAGCTAAAGCACGATCCCGAGGAAGGCGTGTACATTTATATGCTCCGCAAGTTTATGCGGTCGAATGCCGGTACCTGCGTCAACCAGCGCCCCATCGTGAAAAAGGGGCAGCATGTGAAGAAAGGCGACGTCATCGCCGACGGCCCGAACTGCGACAACGGCGAGCTGGCTCTCGGCAAGAACGTGCTCGTCGCATTCATGCCGTGGAATGGCTACAACTTCGAGGACGCCATCGTCATCTCGGAGCGCATCGTCAAGGAGGACATTTACACCTCGATTCATATCGATGAATTCGAGATCGGCGCCCGCGACACAAAGCTCGGGCCCGAGGAAATCACTCGCGACATCCCGAACGTCTCCGAAGAGGCGCTGCGCAATCTCGGTTCCGACGGCGTCATCCGCGTCGGTGCGGAGGTCAAGCCCGGCGACATCCTCGTCGGCAAGATCACGCCTAAATCCGAGACCGAACTCGCCCCGGAAGAGCGCCTCCTGCGTGCCATCTTCGGCGAGAAAGCGGCGGACGTGAAAGACACATCCCTGACGGTCCCATCGGGCACCTACGGCATCGTGATGGACGTGAAAGTCTCCGCGCGGAAGGAAATCCAGCGTGTGAAGCTTTCCCCGGCCGAGTCGAAACGCCAGGCCAAGGTGATCGAGGAAGATCACGCCAAGCGGAAGGAAGAGCTGCATGAGCAACTCACCGAGGCGCTCTCAAACATCCTGCTCGGAGAAAAGATCCCGCTCGACGTCGTGAATGCGAAGTCCGGCGAAATCATCATCCCGGCCAACCGCAAGATCACCAAGACGCTGCTGCGCAAGCTGGCCGGCGTCTATGATCACGTCGATATCGACCCATCGCCGATCCGCAACAAGATCCGCGAGATCATCGGTCAGTTTGAGCACAAATTTGCCGAGCTGGAACTCGAGCACGAGCGTTCGATCGACAAGGTCGAAAGCGGCGACGACATCGACCCCGGCATCATCAAGCAGGTGAAGGTGTACATCGCCTCGAAGCGCAAGCTCTCCGTCGGCGACAAGATGGCCGGACGCCACGGCAACAAGGGCGTCGTCGCCCGCATTGTGCCCGAGGAAGACATGCCTTACCTCGCGGACGGAACGCCGGTGGACATCTGCCTCAACCCGCTCGGCGTGCCTTCGCGCATGAACGTCGGCCAGGTGCTCGAGACGCACCTCGGCGTCGCCGCCAAGGCGCTCGGCTTCAAGGTCGCGACGCCCGTCTTCGACGGCATCAAGGAAGAGCAGATCTTTGAATATATGCGCCAGGCCAAGAAGATCGACGGCTTCACCTGGATCACCGACACCGGCAAGTCGGCTGTCTATGACGGTCGCACCGGCGATGCCTTCGAGCAGATGATCGTCGTCGGCTACATCTACATGCTGAAACTCGGCCATTTGGTCGCGGACAAGATTCACGCCCGTGCGGTCGGGCCTTACTCTCTGGTCACCCAGCAACCGCTGGGCGGCAAGGCGCAGTATGGCGGACAGCGCTTCGGCGAGATGGAGGTGTGGGCGCTCGAAGCCTATGGCGCGGCTTACACCCTGCAGGAGCTCCTCACGGTGAAATCCGACGACGTGCAGGGCCGCACCCGCATCTACGAGAGCATCGTGAAGGGCGACAACTCGCTCGAAGCCGGCACGCCGGAATCCTTCAATGTGCTCATCAAGGAAATGCAATCCCTCGGCCTCGACGTGAAAGTCGGCGGCAAGAGTCCGACCGCAAGCATCATCCCGACCCTCGTTTAGTTTCCCAACCCGCAATCTACGCAACTTACTATGAGCGATCTTACTATTCGTGAACTGATGGGTGAGGAACGGACCGTGGGCTTTGACCAGGTCGGCATCACCGTCGCCTCGCCGGATTCCATCCGCGCGTGGTCCAGCGGCGAAGTGAAGAACCCCGAGACGATCAACTATCGGACCTTCAAGCCGGAGAAGGGCGGCCTCTTCTGCGAGCGCATCTTCGGTCCCACGCGGGATTGGGAATGCTCCTGCGGAAAGTACAAGCGCATCAAGCACAAGGGCGTGATCTGCGATCGCTGCGGCGTCGAGGTGACGCTCGCCCGCGTCCGCCGGGAACGCATGGGCCACATCGAGCTGGCAGTCCCGGTCACCCACATCTGGTTCTACAAGTGCATGCCTTCGCGAATCGGACTCATGCTCGACATGTCGGGTCGCCAGCTCGAGCGCGTCATCTATTACGAGGACTACATCGT
>JBGSYE010000448.1:0-6651 GCA_041751075.1 Chthoniobacteraceae bacterium | reverse complement strand
CCCTGCGCCGCTCACGCGTCCGCCGTCCGCCGCGAGTGCGAGCGCCGGCGCCGGCGGCGTTTTGGCTGCATCAGCTTTCGGACGATCACGATGAGCAGCACGGTGCCCACGGTGAGGGCGACCATCGGGACGATGGGCACTTTCCGCGCTGGCTGGATCGTGGCGATCTTCGGCGGCAGCGGGCGCGGCCACATCGTGAGAAAGTAGGCGCGCTTGCGGCCGCCCGACCCGATGGTGGGCACTTCTTTCACCGCGCCATTCGGGGCGATGAGGCTGATGGTGTCGTTGCCTGCATTCGTCACGTAGAGATTCCCCTTTTCATCGAAGGACAGCCCTTCCGGCGACTGGAGACCGGAGGCAAAGGTCGTCACCGCGCCGTCGGGCCCGATCTTGCCGATCGTCGAATCCATCGCGTTGGCGGCGTAGAGGTATCCTTCCTGGTCGAAGGCCAGCCCGCGCGGTCCGCTCAGGCCGGTGGCATAGTTTTGCACGCGTCCTTGAGGCGTGATCTTGCTGATCGTCGAGTTCGTGAAGTTTGCGGCGTAGAGATTTCCCGCACCATCGAAGGCCAGCCCGAACGGCCCCTGCAGCCCACTCGCGAACGGGCGCACGATGCCGTCGCGAGTGATTTTGCTGATGGTATTGGCCGCGAAGTTTGCCACGTAAAGAACGCCATCCGCGCCGATGGCCACCCCGCGCGGGGCGCTCAATCCTTTGGCAAAGCTCGAGATGCGGCCGTGCGGGTCGATCTTGCTCACGGTATTTTTGAAGCCATTCGTGACGTAGAGATTGCGGTCCTCGTCGAAGGCCAGGCCGAACGGTCCGCTCAGACCGGCAGCGACGAGGCCCAGTTCCGTGCCCGTGAGCACATCGACCGTGGCGATCGTTCCTTCATTCGCATACGAGACATACGCCAGACTCGCCCGGGCCCGCCCGCCACTCCACGCCGCCATCACCACCGCGATCAGTAGAAGTACTGATCGGCAGCGGAGACAAAGACGATGCATGGGGGTGCGAGGAAAGTGTGGTCCGGACGCGGGATTGCGCGTCGGCCGGGGGCGGTGGTCTGGGGGGACTTTCGCCGCCGGCGGAGGACCTCATCGGTTTCCGCAATCATGGACGGAGTGTGCGTGCCTGTCGCCAAAATTATTTTCAGCGATACAGAGCAGGGAGCCGCGTCCCGGGGTTCAGCGGCCCCGCCGCCGCGCCGTGGTGCTGCCGCTGCAGGCCGGGCATGTGCCCTGGGTGGCGGATACGCTCTCGGCGAGGTGCGGTTGAATCTGGCCGCAGCCAGCGAGGCGTGTCCGTGCGCCGGGCTCGCTCCCTGATTTCCAGTTTTCCTCTCTCCGTGAATCGTGTTCCGAGCGCAGCGCACCCGTGCGGCGGACCGTCCGGCTCATCCCGCAGGCGAAGAAAATATGCTGTCCGATCACGATGCTGTCTCGATTGGCGAGCGGGCTTTGGTGAAGGAGACGCATGGGTGGTGGGAAATCGGATTCGGGCAGCAAAAGCGGAACGAAATCGAGACTAGCAATGGACATGCCAGCGTTCTCCGCGCTGCGGGCGGGTGGGGTGGGGCGGCATTCCAGCTGCCCGCGGCCCGTGGCGGCGGGGATGCCGCCCCTCTCCGTCGGGATCGCCCTTGTCAGAAGCTGAACTCGACCTGGAGGTCCGACACCCACCTTCCCTCGGATTTGCGCGGGCGCGACCAGCGGGCGATCAGCGCTTCGCATTCGCGGAGGCGCTTGCGCCGGGCGGCGAGGTCGGCCTGGAAGCGGCGCTGGAGGCGGGCTTCGATGGCGTCGCGTCTGGCGCCGCGGGAGAAGTTCCAGGCCGGTTCCTTGCGCGCGGCGCTCAGGCTCTTTTGCAAGGCCAGGAAAGCGCGGCGCAGTTCCGCGAGCACTTCGCGCATCTGGTGGAGGCTGGTGTGCTCGCCAGCGGAGCGGGCGCGGATGTCGGTGAGGGCGAGCAGCATCTCCAGTCGCTCGAGATTGCTGCCGAGATAAGCCTCCTGCACTTCGTGCCAGAGTGCCGAGACTTCCGGATCGCCATCGGCCCGGGTATCGGGATGCAGCCGTCGCACGAGCGCGCGATAGACTTCCTTCACGCGTGCATCCTCGGGATGCGCGGCCTTGTCCGGCTGGGGTGGGGGAGCGGACTTGCGCCCGCCATCGCGCACGCCCGCCTCGAACTCCTGGAACATGCGCTGGTATTCGTTCCTCGTGAGTTCGTCGGGATCGAGGTCGAAGAAGTCCCCGACGAATTCCTCGAAGAGCGCCCGCTTTTCCTCCGCAGAGAAATCCGCGAACTCGCGCTCCTGCGGCCGGTCCTCATTCTCGGGCGGGACCGTCCGCGTGCGCAGGGGCGCATTGCGGCGGCGCATCACCGCCATGTAGGCCGCGCGGTAGCTGCTCGCGCCGATCCATGCGTATTCGATCTCGACCTCGTCGATGAGCTGTTCCTTTTCTCGGAGCGCCGACTCGAGGTCGCGAAGCTCGGTGAGTTTCGCGCCGAAGTGCGCGGACATCCAGCGCTCGAAGGCGGGCTTGTCCTCGCGATCGAAGCGGCGCCAGTGGGCGCGCGCTTTTTCCACCTTCGCCAGTTCGCGGCTGCATTCGCTCGCAGTCTTGCGGCGGAGCGGACGTTGATCGATCCGCACGAGCTGCCATTTTCCAACGCGCGGGCGCGCACCGGACGGACGGCGAGCGGAGCGGGCGGCATTTTTCTTGGACGGCATCGTCCGGAGTGTTGAGCGAAATGGCCCGATGCGAAACGCCAAATTCAGAATGCAATTCACTTGCATTAAGAGGGCGGCTCGCTAGCCTCCCCGCCGTGAAACGCTCCGTCGCAACGACTTCTCTCCTTCCATGAAAATTCTCGTCCATTCTGTCTCTGTCTTCTGCGGCCTCACCGTCGCTTCGGCTGCGCCCATCGCGTTGCTCGACGAAACCGTCATCACCGCGAATCCTCTCGGTCGCACCCTCTTCGAGCAGGTGCAGCCCGTCTCCATCCTGACCGGCGAACGTCTTCGCCTTTCCCTCCAGCCGACTCTCGGCGAAACGCTCTCCTCCATCCCCGGTGTCACCTCCACGTACTTTGGACCGGCTGCGAGCCGGCCGATCATCCGCGGGCTCGATGCGGATCGCGTACGAGTCCTGCAGAATGGCAGCAATACGATCGATGCCTCCGGCACGAGCGTGGATCACGCGGTGAGCTTCGACCCCGTGTCGGCTGAAAGCATCGAGGTGGTCCGCGGCCCTGCGACTTTGCTCTACGGACCGAACGCCATCGGCGGCGTGGTCAACGTGCTCGACAATCGCATCCCCGATGAGCGCATCGAAGCGCCCGTGCGCGGCACGATCGAAGGTCGCTACGGCTCGGTGAACTCCGAACGCGGCGGCGCTTTCACGCTCGAAGGCGGCGTGCGCGGTTTCCAGTGGCACCTCGAAGGTTACAAACGCGCGACCGACGAACTGCACATCCCGGGGGAAGTGCGTTCCGGTCGTCTGCAACTCCGCGAACCCCTGGAGGAAGGCGAGCAGGAAATCCGCGACGTGCTGCCGAATAGCGATCTGCGCACGGAGGGCCTCTCCGGCGGTGCGTCCTATGTCTGGGATGGCGGCTACTTCGGGCTCGCCTATTCGGGTTTTCACACGAACTACGGCACGGTCGCCGAGCCCGAAGTGACGATCGACATGGAGCAGCGCCGCTGGGATTTCCGCGGGGCATTCTTCGCACCTTTCGCGCACGTGAAGTCGATCAAGTACAGCCTCGGCATCTCGGACTACGAGCACACCGAGTTTGAGGGCGCGCTGCCAGGCACGGTCTTCGAGAACGAAGGCTGCGACGGCCGCATCGAACTCACGCACGAGAAGCTCGGCGTTCTCGAGGGCGCACTCGGATTCCAATCCGAACGCAGCAACTTCTCCGCGCAGGGCGAAGAGGCTTTCCTGCCCCCCGTGGAGACACAGATCGACTCGGTGTTCCTCTTTGAAGAGGCGGAGTTCGATCCGTTCCGTTTGCAGTTCGGCGTCCGCTACGATCACGTCGCGGTGGAGTCATCGGACGCGCCCGGTTTCGCCGCCGGCGAAGAGCGCACCTTCGATAACGTGAGCGCCTCCGCGGGCTTCAGCTACACGCCGGCGGATGGCTACGTGCTCGCGCTCAATGCGGCATTCACGCAACGCGCGCCGACCTATCAGGAGCTCTTCGCCAATGGCCCCCACATCGCGACGGATGCCTTTGAGATCGGCGACTCGGAACTTGATTCCGAGAAAGCCTTCAGCCTCGATCTTTCCCTCCGCAAGAAGGTCGGCCGGGTCACTGGGGCGCTCAGCGCCTTCTATTACCACTTCACGGACTTCATCGGCCTCTTCGCCAATGGCGAGGTGGTCGCGGGCGAAGAGGACGCGCTCCCGGTCTTCGAGTATCTCGCCACCGACGCCGACTTCCTCGGCGGCGAGGCGGAGCTCACCGTGCATCTGATCGAGCCCTTGACCGGCAAGGACGGCGCGACGAGCGGTTCGCAGCTCGATCTCGAATTTAAAGCCGACTACGTCCGTGCGACTGATCGCGGCTCGGACGATCCGCTCCCGCGCATCCCGCCCTTCCGGGCGGGCACCGCGCTGCGCTGGCAGGCGGGCGGGTGGAGCGCGTCGATCGAGGGCCAGTATGCCGCGCGGCAGAATCGCACCGCGGCCTTTGAGTTGCCGACGGATAGCTACTTCCTCGTGAATGCGAGCGTCGGTTACCGCGCTTCATTCGGCCCGGTGACTGCGGACTTCTACGTGAAGGGTGTGAATCTCGCCGACGCTGAGGCCCGGCTGCACACGTCCATCCTGAAGGACATCGCGCCGCTCGGTGGCCGCGGGGTCATCGCCGGGATGAAGTTCGAGTTCTGATCCCGGGGAGAGCTTCCGAGCCACAGCGAGCTCAGCGACAGGCGGCAGAAAATGGGGGCCGGCCCCGTTCGGCGAACCTCTGAAGTGCGTTTCCCTGTCCGCGGCGTCGCCTCCCCGTCCTCTCGATGTCTCCTGGGTTTCTGTGGTTGCACCAGAGACAGGGCGGAATGTGGGGTGACACGCGCACAGCCCTTGCTGAATGATGTCTTTCGCATGTTGCCTGCCCTGCTCGCGACTTCCAGGTGGTTGTTCCTGGCGCTGCTCGTTTTCGCGCCCTGGGCTTACGGCTGCACGGAACCCTGGGCGATCCGCTGGCTGAATGCAGGGATGGCCCTCGTCCTCCTGCTCTGGGTCGATGGCTGCGTCGTGCGCGGCGTCTGGCCCGCAGTGCATCGCGTCGCGTTCCTCTGCGTCGGGCTGCTGCTCGCGCAAGGCTGGTGGATGTCGCTGAACCCGCACTTTGCCCTCGATGCAGAGACGCACACGTTTCGACCGATCGCGGCCCGGCTCGGCTGGGCGCCGGGGTCGGTGGATGGCGCGCTCTCCCACACGGCGATGCTGCGCATCACTGGACTGCTCGGGATGGTGCTCTTCACCGCGGACCTCGCGGCTTCGGCGATCTGGCGGCGGCGCATCTGGTGGACGCTCGCCGGCACCGGCGTGTCGATTGTCTTCCTCGGCCTCGTCCAGCGCGTCGGTGCGGCTCCGATGATCTTCTGGGAGGATCGCACGACTCAGGCGTCCTTCTTTGCCACCTTCTATTACGCGGGAAATGCGGGCGCTTTCCTCAATCTCGTGCTCACTCCGGTGGCCGGGCTGGCGCTGCTCGCGGCGCGCAATCCCGACGCGCACGTCCCGCGCGCGATTTGGATTCCCGGCTGGCTGCTCTGTCTCGCCGGGGTCTTTGTGAATACTTCGCGCACCGCGCAGGCCATCGCGCTCGCGCTCACGGCGGTCTTTGCGGTGTCGCAGGCGCGCGTCTTCCTCGGCTCCACGGAGCTGCCGCGCCGCTCCGTCTGCGCGATCTATCTGGCCGCAGTGCTGGTGGCCGTGGGGGCGCTGGTGATCTTCAGCGGCTGGGAACGCACGGCGTCGAAGTGGGGCGTGATGAAGAGTCAGATTAATGAAGAGAATCCGCGCTGGCAGGCGTTGCAGGCGGCGGTGCAAATCCTGCCTGACGCGGGCGCGTTCGGTCTCGGGCCGGGGACGTTTGGCGCGGCCTTTCCGCATTACACGGGCGCGCTCGGCGACTCCATTGCCGGCATCTGGCGCTACACGCACAATGACTACTTGCAGACCGCGATCGAGTGGGGCTTCTGCGGCGCGGCGGTGTGGGCGGTGCTTTTCTTTTGGGGGCTCGGGCGCTGCTTCGCGTGCTGCCAGCAGATGGCGCTGCCGATCCCCGGCAAACCGCGCGTGCAGACGCGCGACCGCCTGGTGTACTTTTGCGCCGGGCTCTCGCTCGCCGGCGTGGCCATCCATGCGCTCGTGGATTTCCCCCTCCAAATCGCGTCCCTCCAGCTCTACGTGGCGACCTTCCTCGGCCTGGGCTGGACCGCCTCAAAGCCTCGCGAAGCCGCGCAACCGGCGCGCAGCGTGGAAGTCGAAAGCGCGCCGGCCTGAAGCAGCTCGGCGCCGAATGGAGAGCGAAAGCGAACCGGGAAGGCCGGTAGCGCGATGGTGGCAGTGCTGGACACCAATCACTTCACGGAGTTCGTCCGCGGCGCACGATTGGGACTGAATTTGCAGG